>JBAPZS010000335.1:0-9599 GCA_049285355.1 Candidatus Cybelea sp.
TCTTTCGATCTCGCGCTGGCCGTCGGCGAAGCGGTTGCCAACGCGATCGAGCACGCCTACCAAGAGGCGCCCGGTGATTTCATGCTGCGCCTGTCCTTGCGCGACGACACCATTTTTGGGGAGGTGCAGGATCTCGGAAGCTGGCGCGAGCCCTGCCCGAGTTCGGATCGCGGCCGCGGTCTGGAGATCTTAGCCGCGATCACGCGTAGCTTCGAGGTCAGTCGCGGTGCCGCCGGAACCACGGTCGCTTTCGCCCTATAGCAAGATTTTTATAGCAAGATCTTCGCGCGCTCGACGAACGCGCACAGCAGGTTGGCCAGCGCCATCTCCTCGGGCGAACGGCAGGGGATGTCGAGCAGGCGCCGGTTGCACACCAGCACGCTCGCGGCTCGCGCCCGAGAGATGGCAACGTTGAAGCGATTGCGTTCGAAGAGAAACTCCATGTTCCGCGGCATGTCGTCGCCGCTCGACGTCGCCATGGAATAGAAGACCACAGCCGCCTCTTGACCCTGAAACTTGTCCACGGTGCCGACGCGAAGGTCGAAGCCCGCTTCGGCGAGCCTGCGCGAGATCAGGCGGCGCTGCGCGTTGTAAGGCGTAACGACGATAATGTCGCGCTCGGCTGGGTAGAGTCGCGCGACTTGCCGGACGATCTCGTCTGCTTCCTCGATCGAGCTCGAGCTGTTGCCGGAGTGGTCCACCGGCCTGAAATAGAGTCCGGCGAAGAGCTCGGTTCCGATCGTAACGCGATGTTCGCGTGCCGCGCCGGAGGAATGCAGCCGTCCCTCGTACATCACGTCGGAGATAAACGCACAGATCTCGGGCTGCATGCGATAGGTAAGATCGAGGAAGAGGCCGCGGTCGCGCGCGATCGTCTGCGCGTCGCCGAGCAGATATGCGAGGACGGAATCGCCGGCATGGAGCGGATGGCGCCCCTGGCTGACTTGCGCGAGTTGCGAAGGGTCTCCGAGCAGTACGACGTTTCGCGCGCAGAGCGAGAGCGCAAGGGCGTCGGCGATCGCAACTTGGCCCGCCTCGTCGATAAAGAGGTAGTCGAACTTGCCGGCCAGCTCTTCGCGGGCGAAGAGAAAGCTCGTTCCGCCGGCGAGACCGTAGCCATCTTCCAAAAAGTGCTTCGTATCCGGCGTGGACAAGATCATCGGTTCTGAGAGTTTTGAGTGAAACTCCGAATTCGCGTTTAGCGCCGAGTGTTTGTAGAGTCCCGCAAATCTGCGTCCCCGATCGGCGCTGCAGGCCTCGACTTTATGCAGCAAGTTATGGATCGCCGCGTGGCTGGTGCTCGTTACGGCGACGCGCCTTCCCATCTCGAGCAGATCGCAGATCGCCTGCGAACCGTAAGTGCTCTTTCCGCTGCCCGGCGGCCCTTGGATGAAGAGGTAACTGGAAGCAAGGGCCGCCACGCGCTCGGAGACGCTGCTCGCATCCACTTTCGGCGGCTGAATGTCCCTCGACTCCGCTCGGGATGACAAAGACTCCGCTCGGGATGACAAAGCGCGCAAACGAGGCGGTCGCCGCGTGAGCAGATCGTACGATCCCGGATAGTCGCCTTCCAGCTTACCGGCGAGGAAGGAGCGCGCAATACGCGCGAGCGCCGCACGCTGCTCTTTCGACTCGATCGGCCGGCCGGGAATCAGCTCTCGCAGCGCGCGCGCCGCGTCCAACGATGCCGTCGTCTTAAGCTCGACCAGTCCCGACTCGTCATCGAGCGAAATAATCGTCCCGGCGCCTTTTTTCGTACGCGGGTTATCGACCCCGTCGCCGGCTCCCAACTTATGGTGCTGCTCGGGAAATTCGTATGTGCGGACCTTGCTCTTCTTGATCTCGCGCGGCGGGAGGTCTTCGCGCAGGCGCATTCCGGCAATCGACTCTCGGTCGAACTCGAGGAGCTGGTCGACGTCGTCGCAGCGGTCGAAGTAGGCCCACCATTGCGGCTTCTCTTCGCGTTTATGGTAACCGATAAGGCTTGCGAGCAGATACCGCGCGCGCCGCTCCTCACTCATCAATTGGAACTCTTCTTCGGATTTGGGGAGCAGAACATTCGCGAGCAACTCCCGCTCCAGTTGGCTGCGCGCGCCTTCCTCGGCTTCCGCTTCGTCGCGCGGCTTCGCGTCCGGGATGGGGCGGAACGGGAAATCGGTCCCGAACGTCGAGGCGGCTTCGAGACGACGCGCGAGCAGCCACTCGCGCAGCAGATACGTCGACCGGCAGTCGTCGCGATTGTACGCTTCGATATCCTCAAGAATGCTGCGATCTCCCGTCAAGAGCCAACGCTCGAACATGACGATGGATTCGTCGCCCTTCTTGACGCCGGTGTCGCGCGCGAGCTGATAAAAGCGCTCGATCTTCTTGAGCCCGTAGCTGTCCTCGGAGATCGCCAGTGCCTGACGGACGACGGCAAAGAGGTCGACCAGCACCTCCTCGCGCAGGAGCCTGTCGATATCGGCCTCGCGCACGCGGTGTTCTTGCGCCAAACGACGCAGCGCCGACTTCTCATAATTCGCGTAGTGGTACACGTGGAGCACAGGAAAACGCTTCCGTCGCTCCTTCACGAAGTCGACGAAGGATTCAAAGGCGATCTTTTCGTCGTCGCGGGTCGTGCCCCAGAACGCTCGAAACTTTTCGGCGTCGTCGGGCATCCAGCACCCGAAGAGATACTCGAGGCCGCGACCCGGCTCGTAGAGCGGGTCGCCCTCCATGTCGAAGAAGACGTCGCCGGCCGACGGCGCGGGCAGCAATGAAAATCCCATCGGCGACTCGTGTGCGAGGAGCTTGTAGATAGGCAATGGGCTCGTTCTCCCCCGCACCTGCAGATCGGCTTGCCGGCGGAGTTTGAAGAAGGTTTCGGGGCTCATACCGAACGGCCGTTGTTCGTCCGACGCTGCCGCGAGTGTGGTGACGCGCGTGATCCCGCCCGCTTCGAGCTTGGCGATCTGATCGCGCCGCATCCACGCGACCAGGCTCAAATGATCGTCCGCGTCGCGTTTACTCTTGCAGGCGTCGTTCCACGCGCAAACGTCGCAGTGCTTGCACTTATACGGGAATTCGCGCGCCGTCTCGAGGCGCTCTAGCGCCTGGTCGCGGACGAAGTTTAGGAACGCGCGTTTGAGGTGGCGATAGTACGCCATGTAGTCGTTTATCCGGAAACGCTGCTCTTCACCGTCGCCGAAAACGATGTGGCCGAACTCGGGAGCCCGTCCCTGAAGGCGCGCTAAGTGCTCGCTGTAGTTGCAAAGCTGCACGAGGTAATACGCCTTCGGCCCCAGCGCAAGCTTAGTGTCGACGACTTCATAGCTATAGTCGCCAAGGCCTGACGGCGTGTCGACGCGTCGGAGAAAGTCGGCGTGTCCGATGAACTCGCCATCGAAGAAAGTCGCCTGATAAAGCACGCGCACGCCGCGGCGCATCGCTTCGAGCGTCCGTAAATCGGCTTGCCGGTACCGCTCTATCCCCGCGTCGGAGCGTTCGAACTCGACGACCTCATTGGGAAAGCGCTCGATCAGGCCCGCAAGGTGGCGCCGCTCGTGCAGCTCGCCTTTGCGCCGGATAAGCTCGGCGCGTTCGTCCTGGGGGTCGGGGCGCCGAAGTTTGTTGCGCGCGACGAGCGCCTCGAGCTCGCTAAGCCGCTTACACTCGAGGTAGTCGTTGAGATCGCTCGCAGAGTAAACGAATCGCCCGTCTAAACGCTGCATTCCAGTCGCCGACGGCATTCGAATCCGGTCGCGGTAAGGCCTTCGGCCTAAGCGAGCGAATCGTGCATGCATGGAACGCGGGCTTACGGCGAAGAGCGCGCTGCGATTCGTGCTCGTCATCGGAATCGTCAATTTATTTGCAGATTTGACGTACGAAGGCGCGCGCGGCGTGGCAGGGGCCTTTTTGAGCCATCTGGGCGCAAGTGGTGCGGCGGTCGGCCTTATCGCCGGCGGCGGCGAGTTGGCCGGTTATCTCGTTCGTTCCGTCAGTGGCGCAATCGCGGATCGGACCGGTCGCTATTGGATCAACGCATGGGTAGGATACGCGATCAACATGCTGTGCGTTCCGGCGCTCGCGCTTGCGGGAAGCTGGCCGGCCGCGGCGGGGCTCCTCGTGGGCGAGCGCGTCGGGCGAGGCATTCGAAAGCCGGTTATCGCGGCAACCCTTGCGGAGGCCGGACGTCACCTTGGAAGCGGTCGCGCCTTCGGCATCAACGAGGCCCTCGACCAAGTCGGCGCGACGGCCGGCCCGCTGATCGTCGCATTTGCCATCGTGCGCGGCGGATACTCGACCGGGTTCGGCGTCTTGATCGTTCCGGCGTTGCTTACGCTGGCGCTACTGGCGGTGGCGACATTCGCGGGCAGAGCCGCCGTCCCGCGCGAGGACGCCGGTGAAGCGTCGGCAGTCAGCGATTGGCCCGCGCTTCGGCGATACGCCGCGGGCGGGGCGTTATTCGCGGCCGGCTACGTAGATTTCGCGCTAATCGCGTTTCATTTCGCGCGCGACAACGTCATGAGCGTGCCGGCGATCTCGATCTCGTTTGCCGCGGCGATGGCGGCTGGAGCGATCGCCGCGCCGTTGCTCGGCCGGCTCTTCGATCGAATCGGCAGACCGGCGGTAGGAATCTCGTTGGTTCTGGCCGCGTTGGCGACGCCGCTCGCGTTCCTCGGGCACGGTGGGGCAGCGCAGGCCGGCGCGGCGCTGTGGGGCGTCGGAATTGCGTTGCAAGACGCGCTGCTGCTCGCGCTCGTTGCGAGCGTCGTACGGAAAAATCGAGCGACCGCCTTCGGCCTGTACGATTTCGCCTTCGGGCTCGCATGGTTTGCGGGCAGCGTCATCTCGGGAGTGTTGCTCGACCGATCGATCGTCGCGCTCGTGCTCTTCTCGACGTTGCTTCAACTGTGCGCGATTCCGTTCTTCGTTTTTGGGACGCGCAGGATGATGCCGGGATGACCGGGCGTGCCGTTAGAGTGTTGCTGTTCGCAATGGCAGTCGCGTTACCGGGCTGCACGAGTTCCACGATGCCCGGCGGAGTGCCGCCGCCTCCGGGTCCGGCAGGCAGGCATATAAAGCACGTCGTCATCATCATCCAAGAGAACCGCAGCTTCGACAATCTCTTCAGCGGCTTTCCGGGGGCCGACGCGCCGCGGTTTGGCTACTTGGGCAAAAGGCGAATCGCGCTTCATCCGACGCCGCTCGAGGATCCAGGCAATATCGAGAACAACTGGCGCGACTCCATCAGCGGCTGGAATCGCGGGAAGATGAACGGCTTTGGGGGCGAGCATTTCTACGGCGGTCCGAAGGATTACGCGTATGCCTACGTGCCGCGCGCCGAGTCGGCGCCGTATTGGGATCTAGCCCGTCAATACGTGCTGGCGGATCGGATGTTTCCCACGGAGTTCGGGCCGAGCTTTACGGCGCACTTGAGCCTCATCGCCGGAAATACGAACGTCAAGCCGACGCCTATCGCCGAAGTCGACGCGCCGAATGGGCTGCCTTGGGGCTGCGACGGGCCGCCCGGAATGCGCTCGTTTACGCTGAGCCTCGATCGCGTCGAGCGCTTCGACGGGCCGTTTCCATGCTTCTCCAAGTTCCCCACGCTTGCCGACCGGCTCGATGCCGCCGGCATATCCTGGAAGTACTACGCCGCCCCGCTGAGCAGGATCGGAGGACAGGTGTGGTCGGAGTTCGATTCGATTCGAGCGGTTCGCTATGGACCGGATTGGAAGAACGTCATCTCGCCGCAGAAACGCATTCTCGACGACGTGCCGGCCGGTTCGCTCGCCGGCGTCTCTTGGATAACGCCCGATTGGAAGGATTCGGATCACACCGGCAGCGGTTACAACGACGGCCCGTCGTGGGTCGCGTCGATCGTCAATGCAATCGGCGAGAGTCCGTACTGGAGTTCGACGGCGATCGTGCTGCTCTGGGACGACTGGGGCGGCTGGTATGACAACGTGCCGCCGCCGCAACGGGATTTCCGCGGCCTCGGCATTCGCGTCGGGTGCGTCATCATCTCCCCCTACGCGCGGATCGCGCGCGGCGCTAAGGCGGGCTACGTTTCGCATACGCAGTACGAATACGGCAGCATCTTGAAGTTCGTTGAAGAGGTCTTCGACTTGCCGCGAATCGGGCCGCCCTCGGCAGGATTCACCGACACCCGGGCCACGAGCATCATCGACAGCTTCGACTTCACGCAGTCGCCGCGTTCGTTCGCTCCGGTTCCCGCGCGCTATCCGGAATCGCATTTCCGGTCGGAGCAGCCGTCCTTCGTGCCTCCCGACGAGGAATAACTTATCTTTGGGGTCCGCAGGGCCACACGGTTGGTCTTGTGAACGTCGAGACGTAATGGGGTGACGACGATCGGCGTCCGCACGTGGCTGGGGGCCGCCGCAATCTTTGCCGGTGCGTTCGCCCTGTGGCTGATCGTCGCCAATACGCTCTCGGCCTTCGTGCTGCTCTTCACCGGCATTCTGATCGCCGAGGCGCTCCGCCCGTTCGTCGAACGTCTGCGCAGACGAATGCCCTTCGGCGCCGCGGTTGCAATCGCGTTCGGTTGCACGCTAGTCATCGTCGGATTGATCGCCTACATCCTGATCGCTCCGCTGGGCGCCGAGATTCAACGCCTCGTGCAGGCAGTGCCCGGTTATATCAGCTCGTTGAAGGATCAGCTCATTGCCGCCGAACGCCTCCTGAAGAGTTACGATCTCTACAAGCAACTCGCCGGGGCATTTGCCAACAGCGCCGGAGGGGCTTTTAGCGCGGTCGGCGCGCACCTGTTGGCCGGACCCGCCTTGCTCGCCACGATTGTAGGAAACGCGGTCGTCGTGCTGCTGCTCGCGGTCGGCTGGATGCTGTCGTCGGACGATCTCGAGCAATTCGTGCTCAGCCTCACGCCGGAGGCGTCGCGCCGGGATTGGAAGCACACCTTCGATACGATCGGCCTTCGCCTCAGCGCGTACGTCAAAGGAGTCGTTATCAACGGAAGCATCGTCGGCATCGTGATCGGTGGATCGGCGGCGATTCTCGGCGTGCCTTACGGTTTGCTTCTCGGTTTCATCGTTGCCATATTTCAAGCGATTCCGATGGTAGGCGCAGTCATTTCTGGGCCCGTCGTTCTGCTGGTCGTGCTGGCAACGAGCGGCTGGGTGAAGATGCTGATCATGCTCGCGATCTTAACCGTCGTCCAGATGATCGATCAGAACGTGCTCTCGCCGATCATCTTCGGACAGCGCGTGCAGTTGAGCTTTCTACTGATCATCTTCTCGACCGTTCTCGGCGGCATGCTCTTGGGGATCGCCGGCGCATTCTTAGCGGTGCCGGCGGCCGCCGCGCTCCAAGTAGTCGTCGTACAAATCGTCGCGCCGGCGGTGCGGCGCGCAAACCAAGCCTAGCTACACCCGTTCGCGATAGGAGTCAAACATGAAAGAAGTTGCAGCAGATTTCGCGCAATCCGTTGGCGATGCGCGCAAACTCTGGGGCTGGTATTTCGCTTTAGGGGTCGTCTTGATTCTCGTTGGGCTCTATTGTATTTGGGCCGAGGGCATCGCCACGCTGGCGTCGGTCCTCGTGCTCGGAGTGGTGTTATTTGTCGCCGGCATCGCGCAAATCATCGGCGCGTTCATGGCTCGCGGCGCCGGGCACGTGATTCTGCTTCTCTTGGTGGGTGCGCTCGACATTATCGTCGGTTTGATGTTGTTTGAGCATCCCGGCATTGGCGCCTTGACGATCACGCTCTTCCTCGCGGCGCTCTTCATCTTCGGCGGGATCTTCCGATTCGTTTCGGCGCTCGCGTTACAGTTCGCGAACTACGGATGGGTCGCGTTCGGCGGTATCGTGAGCATCATCCTGGGCATCCTGCTGTGGACGCAGTGGCCGGTTTCGGCAATCTGGTTCATCGGGTTCGTCGTCGGCTTGAACTTCGTCTTTAGCGGTTTCGCATGGGCGATAATGGGTTGGAAGCTTAAACCCGCGTAGCGACGGCGGAACGCTCCGCCTTCGGCGCTAGCTCCGCAAGGATCTGGTGAACCATCGTGATCGCCGTGGCGCCCTCGCCCACGCTCGAGGCCACGCGCTTGACCGAGCTTTGGCGCACGTCGCCTACGGCGAACACCCCCGGCTGATTCGTCTCCAGCAGATGCGGTTCGCGCGAGAGCGGCCACCGTTCGGAATCGGAGACCGCCTTACCGGTTAGCACGTAGCCCTTCTCGTCGGTTGCGACGAAGCCGTCAAGCCACTTGGTGTTCGCGTCGGCTCCGATGAAGACGAAGAGCGCGTGCGTCGGCTCGCGACTCTTGGAGCCGTCGACGACGTTTTGCAGAACGATCGTTTCGAGGGCCTTCGGGCGACCGTCAACGGCGACGACCTCGGAGTTGGGAATCAGGATTACGTTCGGTTTGCTTCGCAACTCGTTAATGAGATAGGTAGACATGGATTGCTCAAGATCGCTCGCGCGAATTATGATGCTCACCGAGTCGGCATACTCGGAGAAGAACATCGCCGCCTGACCGGCGGAGTTGCCGCCGCCAAGCAAGTGGATTCGCTTGCCGGCGACCTGTTGCGCCTCCGCCTGCGCCGCTCCGTAGTAGACGCCGCAGTTGAAAAACTCATCGCACCGATCGGCCACGAGCTGACGGTACGCGACGCCGGTTGCGAGCACGATCGCACGGCAATGAATCGCTTCGCCGTCCTCTCCGTCTAAAACGATCCGGCGGTCGTAATCATCGCCCTCGATTCGGACCGCTTCGCGCGTGACGACGACATCGGCACCGAACCGTTCGACTTGGTGGTAGGCGCGATCGGCGAGCTCCTCGCCCGATATCCCATTAGGAAAGCCGAGATAGTTTTCGATCCGCGACGACATGCCGGCCTGACCGCCCGGCGCATCCTTCTCGACGAGGATCGTCCGCAGACCCTCCGACGCGCCGTAGACGGCCGCCGCCAATCCCGCAGGGCCGGCCCCGATGATCGCCACGTCGTAGCAGTGTGCGCGCGGTTCCGTTCGCAGCTCGAGTGCTCTTGCGAGCTCGCCGAACGTCGGGGAGTCCAATCGGCGCCCGTCGGCAAACTTTACCTCATACTCCGGCCCGTCGCGCTCTTCCCAATCGAACGGTACGTGCAGCCGGGTCAGAAAGTCGCGCAGACGATGGCACTCCTTCGAGCGCGGGTCCCCGACGATCGTGCATTTGACGTCCGGGGCGAGCATCGCCGTCGAAAACAGGCCCTTGATACGAGCGGAGAGATCGGCGGTTATCGCCTCCGCAAAGCTCTTTTGCGAGCGGACGAGGCGCCAGAAGTCGGGCAGATCGAGCGCGGCGAGATGCGATTGCTCGGTCGCTCGAACGGTAACGACGGACGGAGAACCGAGCACGAGCGGAACCTCGCCGAAAGAATCTCCCGCCCGAAAAGTCGTTAGCAGCTCTTCGGTTCCGCGGACTTTCTTTGCTTCGAGCGCGCCGCTAACGACGGCAAAGAACCGCGGCGAATCGCCTTCGTTGATGAGCACGTCGTCCTTGTCCAGGCGAATCTCGGCGCTACGCGAGGCTGCGAGCGCGATCGCGCCGTCGTCGACGCCCTCGAACGCTTTGATTCCTTTGAGATCCGCGCTG
>JBAPZS010000336.1:0-3573 GCA_049285355.1 Candidatus Cybelea sp.
ACGCAGAAGGGCGCGAACTGCGCGAAGGCTGCATCATCCCTACCGTCGGCGGCGGTCTTTGCCAACTCTCGAACGCGTTGTATGCGGCCGCGCTCGATTCCGGTTGCGAAATCGTCGAACGGCACGCGCATTCACATTTCGTTCCCGGCTCGATGACCGAGCGCGATCGCGATGCGACGGTCTTTTGGAACTACGTCGATCTGCGCTTTCGCGCAAGGCACGAGCTCACGATCCGCTGCCGGCTCCAGGACGATCGCCTGATCGTGCAGCTTCTTGCGTCGGTGACTGCGGCCGTATCCCAGCCATCGCGATCCGTTCTCGACGTCGCCATCGCAGCCGCGCCGCCGTCGTGCATCAGCTGCGATCGAGTCGCGTGCACACGACATCGCAAAATACACGGCGTGAACTCTGCACCGGCGGCAGCATTCTTACTCGACGGCTATTGGCCCGAATACGATGCGTTCGTCGCGACGCAAGCAACGACAAGCGACGTGGCGTTAGTTCCGATCGACGGAAAACGTTTTAGTCTCCCCCAATACGCGTGGGCGCTCGCGGGATTCGGCGGCGTAAAGCAGGCACCGCTCGAAACGCTCGTTCGCGCGGTACGTTCGCGCCGCCTTGCATCGCACGGGGCGGCGCGTCAACGAGCGATGCTGCTCGATGCCGAACGACTCGCCCGTCGATTTGCACGCCATTTGCCTTCACGCATCGAGCACGTCGTCGTGATGCAGAACCTGCTGCCGTACCTGTGGCGCACGGGTTACCTCGTCGGGTGCACCTTCGACGTGCTGATGACTTCATTGCCAATGAATACGTTGCACGAGGTGCTCGATGATGCGGCGCGCCGGCATCCGGATAGTCCGACTCTCTCGGACTTCCGGGCTCCGCGCGAAATCGTCGAAGCCGAAAATGAGGCGCTCGACCGCGCCCGTCGCGTCGTTACCCCGCACCGTGACATCGCGCGCCGGTTCGGTGCGCGCGCCCTGCTGCTGCCGTGGGTCATTCCAACCGTGCCTCCACACCATGCGCCTACCTCTAACAGCGTGCTCTTTGCGGGCGCGACGCTAGGACGCAGCGGTGCATATGAAATACGCGAGGCGCTGCGGGGAACCGGCACCTCGCTCGTTGTCATTGGCGATCGCGACGCCGAAAGACCCGATTTTTGGCGCGGGCTCGACGTGACGCGCGTGGCGAATTTTCGTCAAGGGCTCGATCTGGCGCGCGTCGTCGCCTTACCCGCGTTTGTGGAACATCGCCCGCGCCAGCTTTTGCACGCGCTCGCCGCGGGCGCCCGCGTCATCGCAACCGCCACTTGCGGACTGGCGCCGGCGAGCAATCTCGCGATCGTGCCAGCCGGGAACGCAGATGCGCTAGCGGAGGCAATTCTCTAATGACGGGAATCGAACCCGCGTCCTTCGACCCTTCGACAAGCTCAGGGCGGGCTAAGCTCCGCGTTTTCGAGTGCCGTCAAGTCCCTTCGAATCCCGGCGAGTTTTGCGTTATCCGTTAGATTCCCGTTAGAGGAGCAGCGCTTCCATCGTCGCTACGGGATCCAGGCTAGATGAACCGTAAGCGCAACCCTTTTTACTTCTGCGCGGTGTAAAGGTTTGCATCGGGGAGGAATCTGTGAGACACTCCTTCTCGTCCTCAAGCGCCATCTTTCGAGTGGTCGATAGTTAGCGCCCACCGAAAGATAGGTTTCAAACATCTCCATTTTTTCAGAACTTCCCTTGGATGCTGCCATATTTCGCGGCATCGAAGAGCTTCACTACACAGAGGCTACGCCCATACAGCGCACGGCTATTCCCGTTGCTCTGGCCGGTCGCGACGTCTTCGCGAGCGCTCCAACCGGCAGCGGCAAAACCGCAGCTTTCGGTATTCCGCTACTCCAAAGACTGCTCGAGCGGCGCGCCGACCGCGGTGCCGCGCTGGTCCTAACGCCAACACGCGAGCTGGCGCAGCAAATTGCGCAGCATCTTCAGCAACTGGCAAAACACACCAACCTACGCATCACGCCGATTTACGGAGGCGTGGCCATGAAACCGCAGATCAAAGCCATGCGCCGCGGCAGCGACGTCGTCGTCGCAACGCCTGGACGGCTCATCGATTTGATGCAGCAGGGCGAAGCTCGTCTCGACTCCATTGAGATTTTCGTACTCGACGAAGCGGATCGAATGCTCGATATGGGGTTCTTGCCGGCAGTAAAGCGCATCGTCGCCAAGCTCCCAGCCCACCGCCAAACGCTCTGTTTCTCGGCAACGCTCGGCAGCGCGGTGGTTCAGCTTTCACGCGAGTTTCTCCGCGACCCCGTGCGCATCAATTTAGCACCTCCGACGCCCGTAGAAACCGTAACCCAGTGGGTGTACGAAGTGGAACCGCACAAGAAAACGGACCTCCTCGTGGATCTGCTCAAAGATGGGCGTGTCTTCAATGCAATCGTTTTTACGCGGACCAAGTCGCGGGCCGAGCGCGTCGCCGGCGCTTTGATGCGACATCGCGTCGATGTCGAGCGCATTCACGGCGACCGTTCGCAGGCGCAGCGCTCGCGCGCCCTCGAGGCTTTTAAAAAGGGTCGCTACCGGGTCTTAGTCGCCACCGACGTCGCCTCGCGAGGCCTCGACATCAACGATCTCGGACACGTCATAAACTACGACGTCCCCGCCGAGCCCACCGATTACATCCATCGCATCGGACGTACAGCGCGCGCCCAAAAAACCGGCGACGCGATTACGTTCGTTTCGCGCGACGAGGCGGGCTCGTTTGCACGCATCGAAGGCCTGATCGGCACGCCTCTGAAGCGCAGCGAGCACGGCTTCATGGAGCCGGCATCTGCTCGAGCGGTTTCGGCCGAGCCGCAGGCGCGTCGCCGGTCGTTTCAGCGGCGCCGTCGCCGCTGAGCTTTCCCGGACACGATCCCTTAATCCGTTAGACGGTGGGCCGACTCGATGCTGACAACCCTTAAAGATAAGTTTTAATAGCGCCAGCGGGAATCGAAAGCGCTTTTGCCTGTAGCTAGAGCGAGCCCGAGATCGCTAAAAGGTCTTTTTACGAGGCAATTTTTGAAATCGACGTAGCTGGAAAGAGCGGAAAGTTGCTCACGCGTAGACCGGAATTAACCCGGTTGCGCAAATACAAGAAGTGCCACGGCCACGCAGCATTGCGGGAAAGGAGCCAGAGCCGCAAAGACGAGACACCTGCTTGGCTTGCCCAGCCCGGCTGTTCCGATCGGCGAGCTATGCGTCTATGCGATCGAGACCGCCGCGCTGGCGCAGCTGCGATGCCGATCCGCGTCGCAATGCCTGCAATGCTGCAAAGCCTGCAACGCAACACCGGCCTCGCAATCGCGACGCCGTGCGCGGGGCAGAGGCGCGGGGTCAGACGTTGAGTGCTTCTTCGGCGGCCTGATCTTCCGACCACGCCGCGCCTTCGGCCGCGAGCTTCTCTATCTCGGCGTCGCTTAGCTGCTCGCGCAGCGTGGCCATGAGCTTCTCGTAGCCCCACTTCTCGGTGGGCTCACGCTCACTCCCGAGTTCTTTGTATTGCACGTTGGCGTAGCCGACGAGCCGCGCCGCA
>JBAPZS010000337.1:0-2993 GCA_049285355.1 Candidatus Cybelea sp.
CGATGAGGCTCGCTACCGGATACATGCCGTCGGGACTGCTCCCGAACTTCAAGCCGGTAAAATTGTAGAGTACCGTCTCGCTGCCCGAGGGCGTGATCGAAAAGACTGTGCCACAGCCAGAGCCAAAGAATACGTACTCGCAGTCGTAGGCGCCCCCATTCGTCGTCGTCCCATAGAACGTGCCACCCGCATAGAGAAGTCCGGCGTTCGGAGACGCGCCATCCGGCGCTCCCGCAAAGCTGTAGAGCACCTTTTCGTTACCCGCAGTATCGATCGAAAAGACCGTTCCGCAGCTGCAACCCGTACCGCCCCCCGATGTCGTTCCGTACATTGTCCCATCAACGTTGATGAGGCCGTTTGGACCCCAGCCGTCCGGCGCCCCCGTAAAGTTATGTAGCACCGTCTCGGTGCCGCCCTGGGTAACGCTGTAAACCGTCCCGCATCCGTATTGACAACCTGTTCCGCCTCCGTACGTAGTGCCGTAAATCTTACCGTTGATAGCGACGAGATCGCCCTTCGGCGTGCTTCCATCCCCCGTGTTGCCGAAAAGGTGAAGAACGCGGCGCTGCCCGGTTGTCGTGAGGCTGAAGACGGTTCCCGAGTCTCCCCTTTGATATCCCCCAAACTCGGTCGTCCCATAGAGCTTCCCGTTGGCATACGTCAAATCACTATTGGGAAACACACCGCCGTAGCCGTAGGGGAATGAATAGATGACTGTCACGCCGCGTGGCGGCGCGGTGGTATTCGCCTCAAGAGAATACACGGCTCCCGACCCGCGGTTTGCTCCACCCTCGGCGGCAGTACCGTACAGCGAGCCGTCGACCTTGGTGAGGCCGGCCATCATGCTTGAGCCGTCCGCGGCAGCAATGTAGACGGGTTGCTCTTGCCCGTTGGGCAGTATCGCGAATATCGTCCCGTACTGATGCGCACCTCCGCCCGCAGAGGTGGTGCCATAGAGTAGTCCGTTAACGTTAAGCAGTCTCGCCGCCGGTCTCACACCATCTCCCAGGCCCCCGAAGCTATGGAGAACGCGCTCGATCACCGACGTTTGACGATGCTCCTTTACCTCTGGCGTGGGAGAGACCGGTGCCCCCGAGACACCGCCGCAACCGGCAACCATAACGGCAGCCACGCATACGCTTAGCGCGAAGCGGCTCAAATCTCGACTCCTCATGGTTGGTCTGCTCCTCGCACCGTGAACGCCACGGGGCTTGGTGCCGTTTCGGCGGGGCGGGGGCCGGGGCCCACCGGAGCAGCCAAGCCACGACAAGGGCAAACCGCCGGCTGGGCCTACGCTCCAAGCCGTTCGAGCGCCGCCTCGATCTTCGCAATGCTCGCAGGGTGCGGCGTCGTTCGCTGATTGACAAATGCTTGAACCTTCGAGCGCTGTACACCACTCATGCGGGCGATGCGCTTGATCCCAGCCACCTTTACCGCAGCCCGCAAGGCGTCGAGCTTCTCCTCGGAACTCGCGTATTCTAGAACATTCGTCGCGCTGAGCATCTCCGCGGTGTAGTCCTCGTCGGTATCCGTGGATCGACGGTGATCTCTTTGCCAATGCGCGTGCGCAACTCGACGTGCACCGGCCGCGGAATGGTCACGCCGTGCATTACCATCGTCGGCTCGCTGCCGTCGGCATTGAGCCGCTTACGGTCGACCGCTTGCAGCGTGCGTTCTACAAGCTCCCCATACGTGCATAGCCGGGGAAACGTGTCGAAGTCCCATGCTGTGCCGCAGCTCAAGCAGCGCCAGTCCTGCGCGCGCCATTGCTTGGGGTCGTCGAAGAGCAGGCACGACGGCCGCGGTTTCTTGCAGCAGTACTTGGGGCATGCGGCAATGTCGGCGCGGTCTTGGCTAACGAGCCCAACGATAAGAAAGTCGAACGGCCGCGCATGCGCTCGGTATGGACAGAACACGTTCCATGTCGAAATCGTGAGCTGTTCCATCGCGGGATAGTCTTCCCAGGCGAACGGCTCAACCGGTTTGCGGAGCACCGCGCGGATCTGGCGCGTCCACGCTTCCACGATCCAGGCGCGCGGATCACCGTCGCGCGGGACCGGAATCGGCGAGCGAAGCTGCCCCAGCACGAGTGAGGAGTACTTGCGCACGTGCGGCTCACCGTGTTCATCGATGGTAAAGAGGGCGTAGAGTTTCTCCGAAACCGCGTAGCAGTAAAGCTGCTCGGGGCGTGTGTAGTCGGGCTTTCCTTTCGGGCCAAGCGCGTAGTTTTCGTCTTCGCATTTGAGGATCGTGCCGGGGATGGCGCTTGGGTCGTACCGATTGAGTGCGGCGAATCGCTGCCGCACCGTTTCGACTTCGTCCCAGGAGAGCGCACGGATCGCGCGCGTTCCGTCGGCCAAGACGTACGAACCGCCGACGCACGGGATGAAGCCGCCGTGCTCGGTTGCGACGGCGGCGAGGCTATCGGTGTCGCAGTACCCTGCGGAGCCTCCACGCCGCTCGACCTCATGCTTCGCCATCGCTAACAACGGCCGCGCTTCTGCCGTTATGAGTGCAGCCGTTGGAAAGAAGTTGAAGCGTCCCGGCCGTTCGGGCCGGCTGACCCAATCTTTGAACGCCTTATCCGCGTAGACCATCACGGCGCGCAGCTTGCGCTTCTCGTCGTCGGGATCGATGTCGATGGGATTTGTCTCTGCCGCCGTCCCATATGCGCCCGACAGTGCGACCACTTTGTAGCCGGTCTTGCGCCGTTTGTCGTCGAGCTCGTCATCCGTCTCCCGCATGCGCAACTCGATCAGCTTCACGAAGAAGTCATCGGAGCGCGGATCGATGCAATCGGTCTCTCGAAATGGCAGCGGTATGAGCGTGTCAAGCTGGCCGTCTTCGGCGCGAAGCCGCCAAGCTCGAATGATTTCCGGTCGTCCACCCTTCATGGCGGCAAGCGCGAGATCCGGGCCTGCGTGCCAGATCGGCTGCTCCCAAACGACCGGCCCAATGCTAATGACCGAATCGTTTGCGGCGTCGGGTTCGCA
>JBAPZS010000338.1:0-2233 GCA_049285355.1 Candidatus Cybelea sp.
CAGCAAGCCGGGTGGACGCCGGGCCCCGACGGCGTCATGCGCAAGGACGGACAGCGTCTCGAGTTGGTTTTGGTGACGAATAACTCGAATGCGACCCGCCGGCGCGAGAGCCTACAAATTCAAGCGATGCTTCGAATGATCGGGATCGAGACGGAGATCAAGACCTATCCCGGCGACGTGCTCTTCGCACCAGCGGGAATGGGCGGAATCCTGCAACTCGGACGCTTCGACCTCTCGGATTCGGGCTGGTATGCGGGCATCGACCCGGACGACAGCACCCAGTTCATGTGTCAGAACGTGCCGCCCAGCGGCTACAACTACTCGCGCTACTGCAGCCCGGAGATGCAAGCAGAGCAGCAGATCGCGTTGACGCATTACGATCGGCCGGCGCGCAAGGCCGCCTACGACCGCATCCAGGAGCTGCTGGCGCGCGATGCGCCGAATATCTTTATCTACTGGTACCGGCAGTTGGAGCCGGTCAGCGTCGACTTCAAAGGCTTCGATCCAAATCCCGTCGTCGAGTCCTGGAACGCATGGCAATGGAGCATATAGGACCGCAGGAGCTCGCCTGGCTACGCAAGACCATCGTCGAGCGCGCGTTGACGCGCGGCGATTACGTCCTCGCGGGCGGCGCGCCCAGCGACTACTACATCGATAAGTTCCGGCTCTTCGCCGACCCGCACATCCTACGGCGCATCGCGCGGCTTTTTACACCCGTGATCGCGGAGGTGAGCCCCGATCTCATCGCCGGCACGGAGCTGGGCGGGGTGGTGATCGCGACCGCCGTCTCGCAGCTCTCCGGAATCCCCATGATAGCGGTGCGTAAGAAGCCCAAATCCTATGGCGCCTTCGCCAACGCCTACGTCGAAGGGCCCTATCACGGCGGTCAAAGCGTTCTGCTGCTCGAGGACGTCGTTACGAGCGGAAGCGACCTGCTCGCCGCCGCGCAACGCCTGCGCGAGCTCGGCCTGCTCGTGACGCCCTACGCCGTGGTGAGCCGCGGCCTTGCGCCGGTGCGCGCACTCATCGCGTTCTCGCTTCCTCGCAGCGAACCGAAGCTGGAAAATTAATTAGACAACCTCGTATTTACTTTTTGAGAATCTAGGGCTTCAATGCAAAGACCGTTCCATTGCCGGCATTCGAAGTCGTGTCACTGAACAAGCCGCCGTTTTTAGTCGTACCGTATAGCGTACCGTTGACATCTAATAATCGGGCCTGCGGATTTGATCCATCAGATCCAAGTCCGAACCGGTGTAAAATCTTCTCCCGGCCAGTAATAGTATTGACGCTGAAGACGGTGCCGCAATAGTCATGGATGAAACATTGATACTTCGGGTGGCCCCCGAACACGGTAACGCCGTATAGGAAGCCTCTCCTGTAGATTACGCCACCCGCAGGTCCGCCGCCGTCAGCGCCACCCGTAAAATTGTATAACACCTTCTCGGTGCCGCCGGTCGTGATGCTAAAAACCACGCCTCCGCCGTACGCGCCGCCTCCCGCGATGCCGTACAGCGTCCCTCTAACGTTGGTCAAGTCGCCGCCTGGACCGCCCCCATCGGAGACATTGAAGTTAAACAGTACGTGCTCGTTGCCGCTTGTACTGATGCTAAAGACGGTGCCGTAACCCGTCCCCGTCGAATTATAATGTGAGCCGCCAGATGCCGTGGTGCCATAAAGCAGCCCGTTCACGTAGATTAAGCCACCGACGGGCTCAGCGCCATCGGGGGAACCGCTAGAGGCAGAACCGCCGAAGCTGTGCAGCACCTTTTCCGTCCCGCTCGGAGTGATGCTGAAAACGGTTCCCTCATTGTTGCTACCGCCTTCCTCCGTCGTACCGTACAGTACGCCCTTCACGGCGACTAAGTCGGCGACTGGAAACAGGCCATCGTAGTAATCGAAAGTGTGCAGCACCTTCTCCGTCCCGCTCGGAGTGATGCTGAAAACGGTTCCGCCCCCGCCCGACTCGGTGCCCCCAAGGTCTGTCGTTCCATATAGCGTCCCATGCAGTTCAACCAGCCCGGCCCAAGGATTGTCGCCATCCAGGCCGTCGAAGCTATGCAGCACTTTCTCGGCGCCGGTGGGGCTAATGCTGAACACCGCTCCTCGGCCCTCAGTGCCGCCCACACAGGTCGTGCCGTAAAGAGTTCCGTTTACATCTATCAAGCCTGCTTTGGGCTGCTGGCCATCAGAGCCATTACCAAAGCTGTAGAGGCGGTGATAGTGGGCTCTGGCA
>JBAPZS010000339.1:0-2815 GCA_049285355.1 Candidatus Cybelea sp.
ATCTAGGACTACCACACTGCACACCGGCTTTAATTCCGTAGTCGCTGAGGAGGGTCGCCTTTTCCACGCGCTCGACTTGGCCAAATTCAAGAAAGGAAAAGGGCGGTATGCGGATCTTATTCGTTGACGCGTCGTATACAATGCTCACTTGAACAGGGACGCTGTTGACCGTGATAGTGCAATAGGGCGTCTTGCCGCTAGAGAAATCCAACTCGTCTGGACACGTTGCGTGCGAAATAGATAGGTTTTCGTCGTATGCTCGCAGCTGTGGCACCAGTTGAGTGTCGATAAATTGTTTCGCGGCCGACGAAGCATTGCTGCTTGAGTCGTCTCCCGCGGCGGCGGCGCACAGTATAAGGAGCGCTAGCAGCGATGGAGCCGAGCGTGACAAGCTCAAGATGCGGATCATGCCGATCCTTTTATCTTTGAAGCTTTACCCCGGGGTGATGCCGGCGTTATCGGCCGAGCGCCGTTCAGAAAATCGTCGGGACCGTTTGATCGTGCTGATGGCCGACGCCGTGACTTCTGCACTTCGGCAATAGCGCCGACAAGTGGGACCCCAAAGAAGATGCCTACGATCGCCCGCCACATGATAACAATCTTCGGCCGCCGTTCCGCTCTGCCCCACCGCATCGCCTCGCTGTAGAGCCCACGCCTCCCGAAGAGGCGGCCAGCGCGTCTGGTTGGCCAGAGTCAAGTGAAGGGGAACTCCGCGTGTTTGATGCGCTTTTGATGCACGGAGTCCCAAAGTGTCGCGAAAACCCTTGTAACATAAGGAGAAGTTATAGCCCCAGCGGGAGTCGAACCAATTCTCGGGGGTTCCGGAGAGTCCCGCCCGCTACCGGATCGTGTTATTCTGCAAGGCCTTTTCGCCACTGTGGCTCCCGGCCTATCCCGTCCATTTCCGACCGTTCCCGACCGCTCCGTTAGAAAATGTTAGAAAATTGCTCGTTGGGGCGGACTCATTCGCGAGCTGGCTCCCTAATGGCGTGGATGCGGCCTACTCCGATATACGTCAGGGTTCGCCGCGCTAACGTGGCAAATGCGTGCTGAGTGTGGTTCCTCCGCTGTCGCGTTCTCGGTAGCACGGGAGCGCGATGGGGTGAGGTTGTAGCGTTACGTTGGGCCGGCGTGGATCCCAAAAAAAAGTCGGTCACAATCGCGAGATCGCTCACCGAGCAGAGGCCCCGAAAGTGGCCGGGATAGGACGATCATCGAAGCGATAACATAGCGATCGAGATGTCGAGGACTACGTCACGGTCACTTTGACGGCGACACTGTTGCCGACGCTGTCGGATATCGTGATTTTGCAGCTTCCCTTGCCCACCGACGTCACGCTGAACGACGATTTGGAACGCCCTTGAGCGACTGTTGCGACCGCGGTGTTGCTCGATGTGGCCGTCCAACTGCTCGTACCGGTCTCGCTTACCAAAACGGTCTTTTTTTGTCCGGGGGCAGAGAACGATAACTTAGTCGGTGTGACCGTCATTGGGTTTGTGACGAGTACGTCGAGGTCACCGCCCACCGAATCAACCCAAAGGTTGCCGTCGGAGCCAGGTGCCACGGCGTCGGGCCGAGCGCCCGCCCCAAGGGGAGGGGTAAACGTCTTTACCGTGTGCGACGTGGTGTCGACTCGGAATACCGTCCCGTCGCTTCCGCTCGCGCACCACGGCTCGCCATCGGGACCGCGTGCGCAGAACTGCTCGGTTTCGTTTGAGCCGAACGCCCCGCCGATCGCAAACGTTGCGACCTTGCCTTTCGGCGTGATCTTCCCGAGCAGCGGGCCGTCCGAGAGACAAAAAAACCAAACGTTCTTATCGTTTCCGAGTACGACTGCCGCCGGTGTGCACGATGAGCCCGGAATAGCAAACATAGTGATCTTTCCCGTTGACGGAACGACTCGGCCGATCGCGTTGTTCGACGACTCGGCGAACCAGACGTTGCCGTCGGAACCGGTGGTTACGCCGCCGTATTGGTTTGTCGCGTAGCCGGGAGGGTACGCAAACTCAGTGATTTTGCCGGAAGGCGTGATTTTGGCGATGTGGTTAAACTCCGCGAACCACACGTTGCCGTCGGAACCAAGGGCCATACCGTCCATAGAGGTACCGTCACCGCTAGGAATTGGGAACGCTTGCACCGCTCCTTTAACGGTAACGCGGATGATGCTCGAGGACTCATCGCTGATGTAAAAATCCTTGTCGGCGCCCACGGTCATCGAGACGGCGCTTCCACCGGCGACACTCTCAAAAGAGAATTCTTTGACCGAGCCGTTTGCGGATATTCGTGCGAGTCTGTCGGCGTCCTCGTCGATGAACCAGACGTTACCGTCCGGCCCGAGCGCCATCGCGCTATACAGCGCTCCGATCGTATGCGGGGTAAACTGAATCCACTGGGCGCCCTTGCCTTTTTGCTGGACGAGTGGCGCAGTGCGGTACGTCGAATACGCCGGTGCATTAGGCCGCGTTTGTTCGCTGGATAGCGAGCAACCTGTAAGCGTGCCGGCCAGGGCAAGGATGACGAGGCGCCGTGCAGACATCGCGGACCTCCTAAGGGTGGGGAGGATTGTTGTTCTAGAGACCGAGAGTGCCGTCCTCGATTCGGATGCGCCACGCCAGCGACGGAGCCCAAGAAGTGAAAACGCACTCGACGGCCTCCACCCGAACGCGCGTGAGGAATCTGGGATGTGGCAGGGCATCTTTATTCGCGAGGAGGCTAGTTTGCTGATGCTCTGATCAGTTCGATGATTTCATCTCGCGTTATACTGTTCTCGAGCGCTCTGGTCAGGTGAAACGAAAGCTCGTTAACTCGATAGAAG
>JBAPZS010000340.1:0-2636 GCA_049285355.1 Candidatus Cybelea sp.
CCCGAGCCCACAGGTTGCGTAGAGGACGACGGCAGCCGCAGCCACCGCACTCCATTCGAACGTGCCGGGAATGAACGCCGTCAACGCCGCGACGTGGATGGCGCCCAGGCTAAGGCCGTTAATACAACGGCGAACTCGCGGATTCACGGCCTAACGGTAGGATTGCTGGGACGAAAAGCAGTCGCGGCAATAGACCGGTCTGCCGGTCCGCGGCTGAAACGGAACCTCGGCGACGCCGCCGCACTGACTGCACGTTGCTTTGAATAGCTCGCGGGTGCTGCGGGCCGACGAGCTACGTTGGCCTCCATTGGCTGCCTTGCGGGCGGCTCGGCAGTCGCCGCATCGTCCGGGTTTGTTCGTGAAGCCTCTCGTGGCAAAGAATTCCTGCTCGCTTACGGTAAACGTGAACGAGCGCCCGCAGTCGAGGCAGCTCAGCGTTTCATCGGTGTACATAACTATATGGGTCTCCTAAATAACTTTCCAAAATGGTTGCTCGGGTCGCGGCGAGTTCGTCGCTATTCCCCGGCGCGATAGCGATAGACGATACGGCCCTTCGTTAAGTCGTAGGGCGAGAGTTCCATGTCCACGCGATCGCCGGGAAGAATTCGGATACGATTTCGGCGCAAACGTCCGGCAATATGCCCTAGGACGACGTGGCCGTTATCCAGCTCGACCGAGAAAGTCGCGCTCGGAAAGACTTGCTTGATCCTACCGATTACCTCGAGCGGGGCCTCTTTGACGTTTTGTGCTGCGGCCGGTTTGGGCACGCGCACGCGGTTTCTGCTTTTTCTATTGCGAACAGCGATGGTTAGCTCTCCTATTGTGGTGTTTGACTGGCCGGTCGACCCAAAGCAAGTCTTCGACGAGGACGAGCGGAATTGGCCAACCGAGCGCATCCGAAGATGGACTCGGTAGAGGGCGGTCGCTCGACGGGTAAGCGAAGAAGCTTAAAATCGTACCGATCTTTCAATGGCGCAATTTTATCGACCGCTCGAAAGATCGCGCTTTGAGGTGACTAGGAAGGATTCTCTCACAAATCCCGCCCCTTCGCAAGCGAGCCCGCTCGGTCAGTACGTTTGCACGCAGGAAGCCGTCGCGTTGCTGAACATCGGCTGCATGGTGTACGAGTACGTGCCGAACGGTTCGTTCGCGATATTCTGCCAGACGCAGAGGTCCCCGATCTCACCGTACTGCGCGTTGTTCCAGCCGGCCGGTGGATTTGGATCGGTCACCGACTCGCCCTCCTCGTGACCTTCGACGATCGTGACGCCTTCGTCGAGACTGGTTTCGTCGGAGGGTGGGAGCGCGGCGCTCGATCCGCAGTTTAGGCCGCCATCGGGCATGTACGGCAGATTTGTGTAGGAGACCAGTTTGCCGGCGGTCGTCTGCGTCGCGCTGTGGTACCCGCACCAGTTCGAACCGAACCCACTTGTGCTGTGATCGTGCGGAGTCGCGATCACGTACGAACCGTTGGGATCGTAGCCGAAGTGCGTCACGGCTTTGAGCGCTTCGTTGGCTACTTGCAGATCGGAGGGATTCGCCGGCACGGCGTCATTGTCGTTCCAAGAACCGCCGTACTGTTTTTTGGGGTTCCTGACGTAGGTCGTCATACCGTTGAGGATTTGATAATACTGCGTATAGATCGCGTTGTGGGTGCTGCCGCCCATATTCTCTATGTAGTTCTGCAGCAGCGGCTTGACCTTATCGGGGTCGCCGTATTTCTTGTAGCCCCAGAAGACGAGATAGACCCTCGGGCTCACGATTACGGTCCCGGCGCCGTAGGAGACCACCGAGCTATCGGTAACGCGGTGCAAGACTTCCGACTTAGTGGGCATATAGCGCGGCGTGTGATAGAGGATTCCGCCCTTCTGGATCCATCCCGGACCGAACGTTAGGGCGTTGGCCGCCGGCGCTAGAGAGGGAGATCCGGCCGAAGGGGCGAGCCCGCCATTTGCGGCACAGCCGGCAATCGCGAGCGCCATAACGCATGCAAAATGCCCGCCGAGCCGCGTCTGCTTGTCCATTTCTCGAATCGACCTCGTGTCAAAGCGGAGCCCGGGTGATCTAGCCAATGCTGGCCTACCCATTAGGCCGAGCGGGCGGTGATCCTGCCCTGATCAGCTCGCAGAACGTCGCGAGCTCGATGTTGCCCCCGGACACGATCGCCACGATCGGCCCCGCGCCGGCCTTGCCGCTAAGCGCCGCGGCAACCGCGAGCGCGCCCGCGCCCTCGGCTACGACGCGTGACCTCTCCGCCAGAAGGCGCATCGCGCGTTTGGTCTCAGCGAGGCTGACCACGATCGAGCCATCCACCACGGGGCGCAGCCGCTCCCACATCGCCGGAAAGAGGCTCTTGCCGCCGGCACCGTCGACGAACGAGGCCTGCCATTGCGGAAATGCCGACGCTCTGCCGGTTGCAAAAGCACGTGCGACGGGTGCCGCGGTCTCGGGCTCGGCGCCGAAGACCGCAACGGCGGGTTTACGTGCCCGCACGCCCGAGGCGACGCCGGTCACGAGTCCGCCTCCGCCGATCGGCGCGATTACCGTCTCGACCTGCGGAAGATCCTCAATAATCTCCAATCCGATCGTTGCGTTGCCTGCGATGAAATCGTCGCTATCGAACGGATGAATAAACG
>JBAPZS010000341.1:0-2675 GCA_049285355.1 Candidatus Cybelea sp.
GGCCGAGGTTACCTCGGCCTGCAAATCGCCGAAGGAGAGCTCGGCGGCGGAAGGCCGCGCTACGACGAGTAGTCGCATCGCATCACGCGGGGCGAGCGCTTCCCGAACGATCGCCGATAGTCGCCGGCGCAGCTTGTTCCGAACCACGGCCTTTCCGATCGCTTTATTGACGGTGATGCCGACGAGCGAACGCGTGTCGCCCGCCAGCGCCTCACCGCGGTAAATGGTTAGACTCTTGGTCGAAACGCGGCGACCGTGGCGGCGCAGGCGTGCAAAATCCGATTGGCGGCGCAGGCTTGCCAAAGCGCGCATCAGACCGTGAGACGATGGCGTCCCTTCTTCCGGCGGCGCGCGAGTACCTTACGCCCGGCCTTTGTGCTCATCCGTTCCAAGAATCCGTGCACGCGCTTACGCCGGCGATTGTGCGGCTGATACGTCCGCTTCATAACGTCCCTTCGGTGATCGAGTAATGCCCCACACCCTATGTGGCAGACAGCCACTGATTATATCCGGGGCGCCGGGTCGGCGCAAGGCGCGGGGCCCCCAAAGGGAGGGGGAACCACCTCGAGGTCGCCGTAACTTGCTGAAGTTTTGAGCCTCTCCAGTATCCAGCCGCCTGCCCGCCGGCGAGTCGTCGTGACGGGTCTCGGAGCGGTTACTCCGGTCGGCAACACCCGCGAGGATTTTTGGAGGCGCTTGATCGCCGGTGAATCCGGAATCGCGCCGATCACGGCCTTCGATGCCCGCGACTTCACCACGCGCTTCGCCGGTGAGGTAAGAGACTTCTATCCCGAGGAGCTCATTGGCCGTAAAGAGGCTCGGCGAATGGACCGATTCACCCAGTTCGGGTTTGTTGCGGCCCGCGAAGCCATTGCCGACGCGAAGCTGCCCGACGATCCCGAGTTCAAACAACGGGTGGGCGGCGTGATCGGCACCGGCATCGGTGGAATAATTACCTTTTGGCTCAACTCCGACAAGGCCAACGAAAACGGAACCTGGTCGAAGGTCACGCCATTTTTCATTCCGATGCTTATGGCGAACGCCGCTCCGGCGCATATCTCGATGGCCTACGGCTATCAGGGTCCATTCTTTGCGACGGCGAGCGCCTGCGCCAGCGGAAACGACGCGATCGTAACCGCCTTCAACACGATCGTGAACGGCGACGCGATCGCGATGATTGCGGGCGGCAGCGAAGCGACGGTGTCGCCGCTTGCGGTCGGAGGTTTTTGCTCGATGCGCGCGATGTCGACGCGCAACGACGATCCGGCAAGAGCGAGCCGGCCGTTCGATCGCGAGCGAGATGGATTCGTAATTGCCGAGGGGGCCGGGATTCTGGTTCTCGAGGAGTACGAGCACGCTCGCGCGCGAGGTGCCTCGATCTACTGCGAGGTTCTCGGATACGGTCAATCGGCGGATGCGTACGATCTCGTCGCGCCCGATCCCGAGGGCAGGGGCGTGCGGCTTGCCTTTGCGCGGGCCTTCGCCCATGCGCGCATCGCTCCCGAAGAGGTCGATTACATCAACGCGCACGGAACCTCGACCCCGGTGGGCGATCCGGCTGAATCGAAGGCGATCGAAAAAAGCTTCGGCGAGCACGCGACCAAAATCGGGATAAGTTCGACGAAATCGATGCACGGGCACGCCCTTGGCGCGGCCGGCGGTATCGAAGGCGTGGCGACGGCGCTTGCCGTCTATCACGACCTCATGCCGCCGACGATCAACTACGAGTTTCCCGATCCCGAATGCACCCTCGATTACGTTCCCAACGTCGCGCGCAGCGCGCCGATCCGCGTCGCGCTCTCAAACTCGTTTGGATTTGGGGGGCACAACAGCGTCATCGTCTTTAGCAAGGTCCGACCGGATTTGGTTCCTTAGAGGTACCACGTTGGGCGGGACGACGAAGTGAGTGGCGAAGCATATCGCCGAAGGCTGCGCGCGCTTCTTCGGCTCGCGGGCATTCGCAGGCTCGGCGATCTCGATCTATTCGAGAATGCCTTCATTCACCAGAGCTACGCGCGAGAACACGGTGGCGGATCGAACGAGCGAATGGAGTTCCTTGGCGACTCGGTTCTCGGCTGCGTTGCCGCCGGCTGGCTCTTCGAGCATTTCGTCGACGAACCGGAAGGCATGCTGACGCTGCGCAAGGCGGCGATCGTCAATGACGCGCAACTGGCGCAGACCGCGCGGCGCCTTGGGTTTTCCGAGCTCACCCGGCTCGGCGCCGGTATGCGCGCTTCGGGAGGCGACGATAACACCTCGGTGCTAGCCGATGCTTTCGAGGCCTTCGTGGGCGCCCTTTACGTTCGCTTTGGATTGGAGAAAGCGCACGACTTCGTCATCGCGCAACATATCGAACGACTGGATCACGATACCGACGCATTGCTCGATGCAAAGACGCGTCTGCAGCATTACGCGCAAGAGCATCTGGCCGCGACTCCCGTCTATCGCGAGAGCAGTCGCGGCACGCCGCAGGCGCCCTCGTTCAACTCGAGGGTGAGCGTGAAGGGCAAGGTCTTGGGCCGGGGCCAAGGTCCGTCGAAAAAGGCGGCACAGCAGGCGGCCGCCGAGGCGGCGTTGCTCTCAATCGGGTCGGCGAACGACGGACGCTTGCGCGCGGTCGGCACGTGAAGCTTAAGAAGATTCGAGCGTTCGGCTTCAAGACGTTTGCCGAACCC
>JBAPZS010000342.1:0-3568 GCA_049285355.1 Candidatus Cybelea sp.
TTACTTGGGCGTTCAACGTGATGGGGTGCGTTTGGCCGTGCATGGTGAGATCGCCGGCTATGGTGAAACTCTTGGCGTCGGTTCCGGCGATCTTGTTGCTGACGAATCGAATATCCGGCGTCACCGCAGCGTTGAAGTAGTGCGGCGAGCGGAGGTCGCCATCGCGCATGTCGTTGTGCGTATCAACCTTCGATGCATCCAGCACCGCGGAGACGGCCGCCGGAATCTGCGAGCCGGAATTAAGGGTTACCGAGGCGCTAAGGATCGGAATGGTGCCGATCACGGGAACGATGCCGAAGTGGCGCGCGGTAAACTGCGCCGTCGAGTGCACGGGATCGACCGTCCAGGTTTCCGTTGCAGCGGCATGCGCCGCGCTTACTCCCAGGGCTGCCGACAATGCAAAGGCGAGCGCAAACCGTGGTTTCATCCTTCATCCTTCGACAGGCTCAGGATGACACTTCCTTCGACAGGCTCAGGATGACACTTCCTTCGACAGGCTCGGGATGACCGGGAGAGAACCGGACGCGTATGACAGATGACTTGCGAGCGGAGATCGGCGTTTTTGGCGGGTCGGGGTTTTATTCGCTAATCGAGAACGCGCGCGAGGCGTGGGTGGAGACGCCGTATGGGCTGCCGAGCGACAAGGTTGCACTCGGTGAGATTGGCGGCCGGCACGTTGCGTTTCTCCCGCGGCACGGCAAGGATCATCGCTTCCCGCCGCAGTCCATCAACTACCGCGCGAATCTGTACGCGATGAAGCAGCTCGGCGTGAAGTGGATCGTCGGGCCAACGGCGAGCGGCTCGCTGCGCGAGGACGTGCGGCCGGGATCGATGGTCGTTTGCGATCAGCTCGTCGACCGAACGAGTGGGCGCAAAGACACATTTTACGACGGGCCGATCACGACGCACGTGAGTTTTGCGGATCCGTACTGCCCGACGCTGCGACCGATCGCCGTCGAGGTGCTCAAATCGCTGGATATCGAGACGCACGAGCGCGGGACGGTCGTCGTAATTCAAGGACCGCGCTTCTCGACGCGCAGCGAGTCGAAATGGTTCCAGAGTCAGGGCTGGGAGGTCATCAACATGACGCAGTATCCCGAAGCATACCTGGCGCGCGAGCTGGAGATGTGCTACGTGAACATTGCGCTGATCACGGATTACGACGTCGGGATCGAAGGGATGCCTGCCGTTTCGCATCACGACGTGATCGAAGTCTTTACGCGGAACAACGAGCGGGTGAAGAACGCAATCGGCAGAATCGTCGCGAAGATTCCACTCGACGCCGACTGTCCGTGCCACCACGCGCTCGAGGGGGCGCGTTTCTAGTCTCATGCGCGCGCAAAGCGTCGATCTCGCGATGTACTTCCGGGCGATACCGCTTCTCTTGCGCCATCCGTCCGTTTTCGTTATGCCGTTGCTCGCGGCGGTCGTCGACTTGCTGCTCACGCAGCTCTCGTACGTTTCGACCGATGCGATCGGCGGCACGGGCGCGGGGCTCTTTGCGATGATCTCGCAGTTGGTCTATCTGTGGGCCTTCGGGGTCACGATCATTCATGCGAACAACGTCTGGCGCGGTCGAAGAGGCGCCTTCGACGAGGCCTGGGAGGAGGGGCGCCTAAAGTTCGGCGCGATCGCGCTTGGGGCCATCGGGTTTCAGTTCGTCGTGTGGGCGGCAAGTTACATCGGGTCGTTCTTCGGCGCGTTCGGGATCGTGCTCGGCGCCTTCGCAGCCTTCTTCCTCATCTACACAATTCCGGCGGCGGCGATCGGCGGGATTCCGGGCGGCGCGGCGCTCTCCGCATCCATTCGGGCGGTGCGAAGCGCGCCGGCTGCGTCGGTAATCTTAGCGATCGTCTTTTTTGCGATCTGGTACGTCGCGGTGCCCATGGCCCTGCCGTATCTACTGGCGGGTCTTTCGGCGACGGTCTGGAGTTTCGTTACCGCCGCCGCTCGCGCGATCGCGCTCGCTTATCTTGCGTTTCCGTTTGCCAAACAGTACGACGACGTCGCGTTTCGAGGTTTTTGGTAGAGCAACCAAGCGGGATCAGCCGGCCGTTTGACGAAAAGATGCGACCGTTGCCCGGGCCCAGGTTACTGTGTATCCGCGCAGGCTGGGCGAATTTTTTTACCGCGTTCTGGCGCTCCGCATATTGAAAGGAGGCCCACTGATGGTTAACGTTCGTAACGTCGCCTTTTCCTTTGCATTCGTGGGAATGATTGGGCTCACAGCCTGCGGCGCCGGCCTGGGTACGTCGCCATCGGTCGACCCGCAGTCCTTGAAATTAGAGCGGATGCTCGGCAGTTCCAAAATTCAGCATGTCGTGATCGTCGTTCAAGAAAACCGCTCCTTCAACAATCTCTTTATGGGCTATCCGGGAGCGACGACACAGAACTACGGCTACACCACCAGCGGTAAGAAGGTTAAGCTTCAGCCGGTTCCGCTAGAGGCGCCCTACGATATGGGCCACGATCTGGACGTGTTCCTCAACGAGTGCAACGGGACGGGCAGCATACCCGGTACGAACTGTCAGATGAACGGCTTTAATAAAGACCCCGCCACATGCGGCGACCACTGTCCGCTCAAGTATCCCGCATACGCCTACGTACCCAAACACGAAACCAAACCGTACTGGGATATGGCCGGGCAGTACGTCTTAGCGGACCAGATGTATCCATCGAACCTCGATGAAAGCAGCTTTATCTCCCACCAGTACATCATCGCCGCGCAAGCCATGCACGCGTCCGGCTTTCCGAGTGACACCGAATGGGGTTGCGAAGGACCGCCCGGCGACGTTGTAGGCATTCTAAGCCAACAACGTAAGTTTCCCGACGGCGGGGAGTCGGTGTGCCTTACCGACACGTCGCTGGGTCAGGAGGCGGACGCGGCCGGCGTCAGCTGGGCCTTCTACTCGGCACCCGTTGGCCCCAAAGGCGCGGGCGGATGGAATGGATATCAGGCCAATCAGTACGTCTACAACAGCCCAGACTGGCAAAACGACTACATCACGCCCCCAACGCAGTTCCTCAAGGACGTTTCCAAGGGGAAGCTTCGTCAGATCAGTTGGATCACGCCGACGACACTAAACTCCGACCACGCCGGCTACCGCTCGAATACCGGCCCCGCCTGGGTCGCCTCGATCGTCAATGCGGTCGGCCAATCACAGTACTGGGATAGCACCGCGATCTTCATCATCTGGGACGACCCGGGCGGCTTCTTCGATCCCGAACCACCGGCGTACATTGACTACGATGGATTCGGAATTCGGATTCCAATGCTGATCGTTTCGGCATACGCGAAGAAGGGCCACGTTTCACACGTTCAGTACGAGCACGGCAGCATCCTGAGGTTCGCCGAAGACGTCTTCGGGCTAGGGCAGCTGTCCGCAAGTGATTCACGCGCGACCTCGCCGGCCGCGGATTGTTTTGATTTCAAGAAGCCGCCGCGAGCTTTCAAACCGATCGCAAGTGCGCTCGGCAAGGAGTATTTCCTCCGTCAGTCCCAGGTTCCGGGTCCACCCGACAGCGACTTATAAAGCTTCGCCGCCCTTCGACTCCGCTCAGGATGACA
>JBAPZS010000343.1:0-9190 GCA_049285355.1 Candidatus Cybelea sp.
CTCTAGCTCAGGCCGATACCGTCACGTCTCGCCTCGACTATACCGGAGGCTCTGCTTCGGTCAACGCAGCGGCCTTGAGCCCTGACGTCGCCGAGTGGACCTCACATCTGGTGATGAGCGCGCCGGCCCGCCATCGGGGCGGCATCGAGCGCTTTACCGGCTCGGTCCTCGCGCGTACTTCGCGCATGGCGCGCGAGCTTACCAGCAGCGCGCTACGCTTCCTCGGCGTCCCGTACGTCTTCGGCGGGACCAGCACGTCGGGATTCGATTGCTCTGGCTTCGTGCAGCACGTCTTCGCGATGCTCGGCATCGGTCTACCGCGGACCGCCGACGCTCAGTATGACGTCGGACACCCAGCGGTCGGCGGCCCAAAACCCGGCGATCTTGTCTTCTTTGACACCTACGGCGGCGTCTCGCACGTCGGCATCTATCTTGGCGCTGGGAAGTTCGTTCACGCCAGCTCCAGCCACGGGGTAATGGTCAGCCACCTTTCCGACTCGTATTGGGCGGCCCGTTACGTTGGGGCGAAGCGACTGATCGCGAGCCGTTAGCACCTAGCGCCTACCAAGCTACGCGGTCGCACCGGCGGCAATCTTTCAGGTTGCCGTTTGCCGTCCCATCTGCGAAGCTAGTGTCAGGTACCGGGAGTTCGATGTATAGAGCTGGCCGTTTGGCCGAGCGTGGGCAAGGAAGGATGAGGGACAAAAGCAGCGCTTTGCGAGCGAAGAGTGACGATGCTCGCGACCGCCAAACGGCCAGCCCGAAGGGTCGCGGCGGCGGAAGCGCACTGGCTTTGTTTCTCGTCGGTCGCAGAACTACGGCTATGCTCCCTCCTCGCGCCTCGCCAGTGCGTCCGAGCGCTCGCGACTTTACGCACCGAACTCCCGATACAGGACACTAACATGCTTTACGAAGACGATTTTGAGTTCGAAGAACAGCCGGCCGACGTACGGGATCGTGCGGCTCCGGGTAAGTCCGGAGGCGGGCGAAATGGGGGAGGCGATCGGCGCCGTCGCGATACGCGCCGCGCTCCGGCTGCCGCGCCGCGCCGTCATCAGGAGTTGCCTGACGAGGCAAAGCCGGCCCACGACCTTCTTCGCGACATCCTCGAGCGAATGGGGGCGGGACCGATCGACCTTCACTACATCGTTCGCGACGAGGGCGAGTATCTCGAAGTGAGCGGCCCGCATCTCGGTATGCTGATCGGCCGCCACGGCAATACGCTGGAAGCGCTCAATCTAGTCTTCAACAACGCGCTCAACGCCGGCGTGAAGAACAACCGCCACTACTATACGATCGACGCCGAAGGCTATCGCGCCGCGCGCGCGGATCAATTGAAGAACCTCGCGCTCGCGATGCTCGAACGTTGCGTACGCGAACGCACGCCTCAGAAGCTCGAGCCGATGCTGCCGTCCGAACGAAAGATCGTTCATCTGGCGCTGGCCGATTCGGAGTTGGTGCGCACCGAATCGGAGGGGGAAGAGCCGGAACGGCGGGTAGTCGTCTTTCCCCGTTGAGCGATGCTCGACGACGGGGCTGCGGCGCCTACAATCGTTGCGATCGCAACGCCTCCGGGAACGGGCGCGATCGCCATCGTGCGCGCGAGCGGTCCCGGCGTACCCGAGCTTAGTCGAAGACTCGTAAGATCGAAGTCTGGTCTCATACCGCGCGTTGCTACCTACGCTACGATCTTGGACGAGTGCGGCGAGCCGCTCGATCGCGGCGTAGCGATTCGCTTCAAGGCGCCGCACAGCTACACCGGCGAGGAGATGCTCGAGCTTCAAATTCATGGCTCGCCGGTGCTCGCGCGCGAGCTCGTGCGAGCGATGTTGGCTTGCGGCGCGCGCCTTGCCGGCCCCGGCGAGTTTACGGCGCGGGCCTTTTTCAACGGTAAGATGGGCCTCCACGAGGCGTCGGCGATTGCGGACCTCATCGAAGCGCAAACGCGCGCCGCGGCCCGTGCGGCATTAGCGAACCTAGACGGCGGGCTGGCCGGCGAGATACGCGCCGTGCGCGGCGACCTCGCGCCGATCTTAGAAGAACTCGAGGCGGCGATCGATTTTCCCGACGAGGTGGCCGGGCCCGACCCCGCCGTCCTCCAACCGCGCCTCGCGGAGCTGGAGCGGCGCGTAGAACGGCTCGTTCGCGCCGGCGAACTCGGCCGGATCGTGCGAGAGGGTCTCGGTGTCGCCATCGTGGGGCCGCCCAATGCCGGAAAGTCGTCGCTGCTCAACGCATTGCTCGGTAGCGAACGCGCCATCGTCTCCGAGATCCCGGGAACCACTCGGGATACCATCGAGGAGAGCGTGGTCGTCAAGGGCGTTCCGGTGCGTTTGGTGGATACGGCCGGCATCCGGGCTCACGCCGACCGTCTCGAAGCCGAAGGTATCGCGCGCACCGAACGCGCGCTCGAGGGCGCGAGCGTCGCGCTCGTCGTTCTCGACGGTTCGTCCGCGCCCAGCCCGGCGGCAAGTCAGCTAATCGAACGCATCGGCCACCGCCCGCGCGTTCTCTTTCTTAACAAGGCCGATTTGGGAACCGATCGAGCGTGGCGGGCGCGTTTTCCAGAGGCCATCGCCGGCTCCGTCCGGGACGCCGTAACGCTCGAGCGCTTGCGAAACGCCGTCGCCGATGCCGGGTGGAACGGCGAGGCATTCGACGCAAGCCGGCCGCATTTAGCGACGCTTCATGAGTTCGAGGCCGCCAACGCAGGGCGCAGCGCGCTACGACGCGCGTGCGAGGCGCTCGACGCGCGCGAGCCGCTCGACTTCGTCGCGACCGAACTCTCGCATGCATTTTCCGAGCTCGGGCATGTAAGCGAGCAGGTCGCCGCCGAAGAGGTCATTACCGGTATTTTTTCTCGTTTCTGCATCGGAAAATAACGCACTCATTCACAGGGGGATCGATATGCACCGCACCCTTTTTGTCGGCCTTATCGCGGTCGTCGCAGCCATGCCGTGCGCCGCATCTGCGAAGGTTACTTCCGCCTTCGGCATCTCCATTCAAAGCTGCGTCGTGAATTCGAGCAACGGCGTAACCAACGGTATCAACGTCGTCTACTACAACACTCATTCGACGGCTGCCACCGAAGTTGACTTTCTCGTTCGGTATCACCACGCCCGATACGTGCTGATGGATCACGGGACGTTCACGCAGAACGCACAGATCAATCACAACCTCACGAACGCGCTCGTGGGTCAAGCGTGGGAAGGTGCCACTCCGCGCATGTGCACCGTGCAACGGGTCTACCTCGCTAACGGCAAGACGTTGGAATAGATCGATGAACCCAGCCGGAATGATCCATGTCGTCACGCGCAACTGGTGGGCGTGGCTGATTCGGGGGCTCGTCGCCATCGTTTTCGGAGTACTGGCCTTTTTGTGGCCGGGGGCGACGATCGTGGCAATTGGCATTCTCTTCGGCGCTTACGCATTAGTTGATGGCGTTTTCGCGATTATCGCGACGATCAGCGCGGCAGAGAGCCATCAGCGTTGGTGGCCGCTGCTTATTGAAGGAATCGTCGGCATATTAATCGCTGCGATAACCTTTTGGGACATCCGCGTTACGCTCTTTGCGCTGTATCTCGTGATCGCCGCATGGGCGTTTCTCACCGGAATTCTCGAAATAATCGCGGCGGTTCAGCTACGCAAGCAGATTGCCAACGAGTTCTGGCTGATTCTCGGCGGAATCGCTTCGATCGTCTTCGGAATCTTGATGCTTTGGTATCCGGGAGCCGGGGCGCTCGCGGTCGTTTGGTTGATCGGCGCCTACGCGATCGTGTTCGGAATCCTCATGATCGCGTTTTCGCTTCGCTTGCGCGCGGTCGCGTCGGCAATCACACCGCCGACGCACTGACGCACTCGATGTCCGACGACGCCGGCGTCATCGTTGTAGGCGGCGGTCATGCGGGCGTCGAGGCGGCGCTTTCGGCCGCGCGTCTTGGGGTACCGACGTTGCTCGTCACCGGCGACCCGCAAAAGATCTGCACGCTCCCGTGCAATCCGTCCATCGGCGGGAGCGCGAAGGGTCAGCTGGTTCGCGAAATAGACGCCCTCGGCGGTGCGATGGGAGGCATCTCGGACCGCTGTAGCCTTCATGCTCGCTTTCTCAATGAAAGCAAGGGACCGGCGGTGCGCGCGCTGCGCCAGCAGATGGATAAGCCGGCCTACGGCGCTCTGGCAACCTCGTTGCTGCGCGACCAGCCGCAGCTCACCATCGTGCAGGGTCTGGTCGAGGACCTCATGGTCGAAGCGTGCCAGGCGCGAGGCGTCGTCTGTGCCGACGGCCGGCGGTATGCCGCAAGAAGGATTGTCCTTGCAACCGGGACTTTTCTAGGTGGGAAGTCCTTTTCGGGCAGCGTCATCCGCGACGAGGGGCGTTTTGGCGAGGCTCCGGCGCGGGGCTTAGCCGACGCACTGCGCTGCCTCGGCTTTCCGACCCAACGGTTAAAGACCGGGACGCCGCCGCGAATTGCACGGGACAGCGTCGAGTATGGGTCGATGATAAAGCAGCCCCCGAGCGCTCGTCCTTTGCTCTTCTCGTACGCGAGCGAGGTGCGATTTGCGGGGCCTCAACTGCCGTGTTATCTCACCCAAACCAACGCGCGAACGCATGCGCTCGTCCGCGAAAATTTGCATCTTTCGCCGCTCTACGGACTCGATTTGATCAAGGGAATCGGCCCGCGTTACTGTCCCTCCATCGAAGACAAGGTCGTAAAGTTCGCGCACAACCCCGAGCATCAGATTTTCATCGAGCCCGAGGGTTGGGACGAACCCACGCTCTACGTCGGCGGCTTTTCGACCTCGCTGCCTGCCGAGATCCAGCTGGCGATGCTGCACACGCTCCCGGGTCTCGAGGCTTGCCGGATGCTTCGCCCCGGCTATGCCGTCGAATATGACATGGTGCCGCCGACGCAACTGCGCGAAACGCTGGAGACGCGGCGGATCGAGGGGCTCTACAACTGCGGCCAACTCAACGGGACCTCCGGCTACGAGGAGGCCGCCGCGCAAGGACTCGTCGCGGGCATTAATGCGGCCAAGGCTGCCCGCGGCGAGCCGCCGCTGCGCCTGAGTCGCTCGCAAGCCTACATCGGCGTCCTGGTCGATGACCTAGTCACCAAAGGTGTGGACGAACCCTATCGGATGTTGACCTCGCGCGCCGAGCACCGCGTCGTGCTCCGGCACGATAACGCCGACCTTCGCTTGACCCCGGTCGGCCGGAGCCTTGGGCTCGTCGACGACGCAGCGTGGGAGCGCTTCGAGAGCCGCCGATCGGCGCTCGCGCTCGCGCGGCGACACGCCGAGGAGACTCGGCTCTCGGAGGAGCGGGTTGGCGAGGAAGCGTTTGCCGGCGGAGCGTCCATCGCCGACGCCCTCCGTCGTCCGCAGCTCGAGTTTAGCGATCTCGCCGGGCGCTTCGATCCGCCGATCGATTCCGAGATCGGCGAGCGGCTGGCAATCGAACTCAAATGCGAAGGGTATGTCCGGCGGCAAGAGATCGCGATAGCGAAGGCCTCCAAAACCGAGAACACGACGATTCCGCCGGATTTCGACTACCAGGCGATACGCGCGCTCTCGCGCGAAGCCCGCGAAAAGTTTGCCGCTCAGCGGCCCCGAACGCTGGGAATCGCCGGACGGATACCGGGGATTACGCCCTCCGACGTGGCCATCGTCGGGCTGTTCGTGCACAAGGTCCAGCGCGAACGAAGCACCGTCTCGGCCGGCTGAGCGGACCGCGGCCGTGACCCAGCTCGAGGCTCTGCTCGAGGCGGACGGGCTGTCCGCGGAGGTCGCCGCGCGGCTGGCGCGATATGGGCGGCTGGTACTCGACGCGAACCTGCGGGTGAACGTCACCGCCGCCCGCTCGACCGAAGAGATTGCCGGGCAGATCAGCGATAGCCTGAGCGTCGTGCGCTTCGTCCGGGCACCGTACGTGGACGTTGGATCCGGTGCCGGCCTTCCCCCGATTCCGGTCGCAATAGCCTCCGGCGTCGAGCCCACGATGATCGAGGCTACCGTGAAGAAAGCGCGCCTGCTCGAAGCGATTCTTCTGGAACTTCATCTCCGCGGTACCGTCGTGGCCGCGCGCGCCGAAATTGCCGGCCATCGGCCCGACCTGCGCGAGCACTTTGCAAGCGGCACGTGCCGCGCGGTTGGGAGCCCGAGCGCCGTGGTCGAACTGCTTCTGCCGCTGATCGCGGTCGACGGCGTGGCGATTCTCCAGCGCGGCGTTATGGGAGCGGGCGAGCGAGCCGCACTGGAGGATGCCTCGCTCGTCCTCGGCGGCAGGCTCGAGGCCGAGCATGAAATCGGCGGTAACCGCCGCATCCTCGTCATTCGGAAGCGCGGGCCGACTCCTGCGCGCTTTCCCCGCCGAACCGGCGTCCCTGCGAAGCGCCCGCTCTGCGAATAAAATGGCCAAAATGTTTCCCGTGAAACGTTGGTGATCGTCCCAGGGGCTGCGTTAGGATAAACGGATGCGGGACCCTCATCCGATCGACGCGCTGCTTGCGGCTGCGCTGCCCGCCGGTAGCCTCTTTGCCGTCGGCGGACGCGTCCGCGACGAGCTGCGCGCCGAGCTCGAGGGCGTGCCCGTAACGAGCAAGGACCTGGACTACGTGGTCACGGACCTGCCGCTCGAAGGGCTTGTGGCGCGCCTGAGCCCCCTTGGACGGCTCGATGTCGTCGGCGCCTCTTTCTCCGTCGTGAAGCTCGCGGTCGGCGGCCAGACGGTCGACGTGGCGCTCCCGCGGCGCGAGCGATCGACCGGCGTTGGACACCGTGAGTTCACGGTCCAGTCCGGGCCTGGCGTCACCTTGGCGCAAGACCTTGCTCGCCGGGATTTTCGCATGAATATGCTCGCGCGAGCGCTTCCCTCGGGCGACTTGATCGATCCTTATGGGGGTGAGGCCGATCTCCGCGCTCGCCAAATAGACCTTTTGACCCCCGAGAGTTTCCGCGAGGACCCGCTGCGAATGCTGCGCGCGGCCCAGTTCGCGGCTCGCTTTGAGTACTCGACGACCGGCGGGCTGCGGCAAGCGATGACCAGGGCCGCGCCGCTCGTCGCAACCGTCTCCGCCGAGCGCATCTCAGACGAGCTGACGAAGCTGTTCGTTAAAGCAAGCAAGCCATCGGTCGGCCTCGAGCTACTCCGTGACACCGGCGTTCTTACATACCTTTGGCCCGAGCTGCTCGAGGGCGTCGGCGTCGAGCAGAATGAGTGGCACGCGTTCGACGTCTGGCGACACCTTTTGGCCACGGCCGACGCGGCACCGCCGGGCGACGTCGTCGGGCGACTCGCCGCCATGCTCCACGATGTTGGAAAGCCGCGAACCAAAGACGGCCCGCACTTTTATCGTCACGAGATCATCGGCGCCGAGATGTCCGAAGCGATGCTCAATCGCTTCCGGTTTTCTAAGGACGTGACGGCCGCTACCGCGCACCTCGTACGCCACCATATGTATTCGGCCGATCCGGAGCTTACCGACGCAGCCCTCCGTCGCTTCATCCGGCGCGTTCTACCCGAAAATATCGAACGTTTGTTCGCATTGCGGCACGCCGACATTGCGGGCAGCGGCTTGCCCAAACGCGACGACAGCAACGAGCGCTTCGAAGCCAGAGTTCGCGCCGAGTTGGCGCGCAAGCCGGCCTTTGCGATCGCCGATCTCGCCGTCAACGGCGATGACGTCGTCGACGCGCTGCTGCGACGCGGCCAAGTCTCGCCCGAGTTCAAAGGCGACGAACGCGTCGGCTCGGCTCTGCGCTGGCTCTTCGAGCAGGTCACCGATGAGCCCGAACGTAACGAGCGCACGTTGCTGCTGCGAATTCTCGATCAGTATCTCGATCGTGCCGGCACGCAGTAGTTAATTTGGAGAGAATTCCCCTGGGTCGCATCATCGCGCTGGTTAACCAGAAGGGCGGCGTCGGCAAGAGTACGACGGCGGTCAATCTCGGTGCCGCGCTCGCAATGCTCGGCCGGCGCGTTTTGGTGGTCGACACGGATCCTCAAGGAAACACGACGACGGGACTCGGCGTCGACAAGGCGCGCTTGTCGCACGACGTCTACCACGCGCTGCTGCAAGAGATTCCGATGGAAGACGTCATCGTGCCCACCGAAGTGGATAACCTCATGCTGGCGCCCGCGACGATCAATCTGGCCGGCGCCGACGTCGAGCTCGTTGCCGCACTCTCTCGCGAGACGCGGCTGCGTCAGGCTCTGATGCCGCTGGTCAAGGCGTACGATTTCGTTCTAATCGATTCACCGCCGTCGCTTGGCCTCTTGACCATCAACGCGCTCACGGCCGCGCAAGACTGTATCATTCCGGTGCAAGCGGAGTTCTACGCGCTAGAAGGCTTGGCACAGCTCACCAACGTGATTTGGCGCGTCCGCGACGCGCTCAATCCAACGCTGCATGTAAGCGGCGTGCTCGTTACGATGTTCGACGGACGCACGCGGCTCGCGCTGGAAGTGATTCGCGAGGTCGAGAAATTCTTTCCGGAGCAGATCTTCAAGACCCAGATTCCGCGCAACGTTCGCCTCTCGGAGGCACCGTCGTACGGCAAGCCGGTACTGCTCTTCGATCTCAAGAGCCGCGGTGCGCAGGCTTATCTCGCCGTCGCACGCGAGATGCTCGAGCCGGCGCGGGCGTCGGCGTGAGCGCGCCGCGGCGCGGTTTAGGCCGAGGATTGGCCGCGCTGCTCGGCGAGAGCGCGGTGCCCGTTTCGAACGCGCAGGACGTCGTTCGCGAGATCCCGCTGAGCGAGATAAAGCCTAATCCGTTCCAGCCTCGTAAGCGCTTCGACGGTAGCGCGCTCGACGAGCTGAAGGCCTCCATCGCGGAGTACGGCGTCTTGGTGCCCGTCATCGTGCGGCGTCGCGCAAACGGGTACGAGCTCATCGCGGGCGAGCGGCGGTGGCGCGCGTGCGCGGCTTTGCAACGCACTTCAATCCCGGCAATCGTGCGTTCCAGCGACGATCGTCAAACGCTCGAGCTGGCGATCGTAGAGAACCTGCAGCGCGAAGATCTCAATCCGCTCGAAGAGGCCGCCGGCTTTCAACATCTTATCGACGAGTACGACCTAACGCAGGATGAAGTCGCTCGACGGCTGGGCAAGAGCCGCCCGGCCGTCGCCAACACGCTGCGCTTGCTCGCGCTGGCCGACGGAATCAAAGCGATGCTGGCCGGCGGCCAAC
>JBAPZS010000344.1:0-4050 GCA_049285355.1 Candidatus Cybelea sp.
GACCTACGATCCGCGCAATATCGAGGATCTCAACGGACCGGCACAACTTCGCGAAAAGCTCCTCGACTTGATATCGAGGATGGGCAACTCATTCCAGGCGCCGACGGCCGCCCAGCTTGAGGCCGCATCCGCCTACAAGACGGAACTCGAAGAACTCACCGCCGCCTACCGGCGCATATGAAGTCGGACTCGGCAGGACCGCAACCAGCCGTGTAGCAACGCTGTATGAGAGTGCGCAAATGAACGTAGAGAAGATGACCGAGCGCGTCGGCGACGCGCTGAACGCCGCCTATGCTCGCGCCTTGCACGAGCACAACACGCAGACCGCGCCGGAGCATATGCTCGCCGCGCTGCTCGAGCAAGAGCGCGGAATTGCGCCGGATATTCTCACGAAGGCCGGCGCGGATCCCAAAGCGCTGGCGCGTCAGGCCGACGAGGCGATCGGGCGGCTCCCGCGGCTGACCGGCGCGAGCGCCGATACCGCGCAAGTTACGCTCGCTCCGGAGCTCGCGCGCATCATGAGCGTCGCCGAGAACGAAGCCGCCGCGCTGCAAGACGACTACGTCTCGGTCGAACACGTTCTGCTGGCGATGGCGCAATCGTCGGGCGCGATCGGACGGCTTTTTCGGGATGCTGCGCTAACCAAGGACAAGCTGCTCCAGGCGCTGCGCGAGGTTCGCGGTAACCAACGCGTTACGACCAAGGATCCCGAGGGCACGTACAAGTCGCTGGAACGGTACGGCCGCGATCTGACGCTCGAAGCCGAGCGCGGTAAGCTCGACCCGGTCATCGGGCGCGACGAGGAGATTCGCCGGATCGTTCAGGTGCTCTCGCGCCGGACGAAAAACAACCCCGTGCTCATCGGCGATCCAGGCGTCGGCAAAACCGCCATCGTCGAAGGATTAGCGCAGCGAATCGTTCGCGGCGACGTTCCCGAAGGATTGAAGAACAAGCGCATCGTTTCGCTCGATATGGGTGCGCTCATCGCCGGCGCAAAGTATCGCGGTGAGTTCGAAGAGCGGCTCAAAGCGGTGCTCAAAGACGTCGCAGCCGCCGAAGGCCAGATCGTCCTCTTCGTGGACGAGTTGCACACGGTCGTCGGCGCTGGCAAAGCCGAGGGTGCAATGGACGCCGGCAACCTGCTCAAGCCGATGCTGGCGCGGGGCGAGCTGCATATGATCGGCGCGACGACGTTGGACGAGTACCGCAAGTATATCGAGAAGGATGCAGCGCTCGAGCGGCGCTTCCAGCCGATTGTGGTCGAGCAGCCGAGCGTCGAAGACACGATCTCGATCTTACGCGGCCTCAAGGAGAAATACGAAGCGCACCACGGCGTTCGCATCAAGGATGCCGCGCTGGTTGCCGCCGCGACGATGAGCAACCGGTATATCACCGATCGCTTCTTGCCGGATAAGGCGATCGATCTGGTCGACGAGTCCGCGGCGAAGCTGCGCACCGAGATCGATTCGATGCCGCAAGAACTCGACGAAGTCTCCCGTCGCGTGATGCAGCTGGAGATCGAGCGCGAGGCGCTACGGAAAGAGGACGATAACGCGAGCCGCCGCCGGCTCGAGCAGCTCGAGAAGGAGCTGGCCACGCTGCGTGAGGATCAGGCCCGGCTGCGCGTACAGTGGGACTCGGAGAAAAATGCGGCGGTCAAGGTGCGCGAGATTCGCGAGCGGATCGAGCTTGCCAAGACGCAGATCGAACAGGCGGAGCGTCAGTACGATCTCAATCGCGTTGCCGAGCTGCGATACGGTACGCTGGCACAACTGCAGAAGGAGCTGACCGCCGAAGAGGAGCGGCTGTCGCATCAGGATGGAGCGCGGCTGTCTAAGGAAGAGGTCGATGAAGACGATATCGCCGGCGTGATCGCCCGCTGGACCGGTATTCCCGTAGCGAAGCTGATGGAGGGCGAGAAGCAGAAGCTGCTGCATCTCGAAGAGGAGCTGCACCGGCGCGTCGTCGGTCAGAACGAAGCGGTGGACGCGGTTGCCGAAGCGGTTCTGCGCTCGCGCTCCGGCCTCGCCGACCCGAATCGACCGATCGGATCGTTCATATTTTTAGGACCGACCGGTGTCGGGAAGACGGAGCTCGCTCGCGCGCTCGCCGAATATCTCTTCGATGACGAGCGCGCCTTGATTCGCGTCGACATGTCGGAGTATCAAGAGAAGCACACCGTCGCGCGATTGATCGGTGCGCCGCCGGGATACGTCGGCTTCGATCAGGGCGGTCAGCTGACCGAAGCGGTACGCCGCCGTCCGTACTCGGTCATTCTGTTCGACGAAGTCGAGAAAGCGCACCCCGACGTCTTCAACGTTTTCTTGCAGATACTCGACGACGGGCGCTTGACGGACGGTCAGGGGCACACGGTCGATTTCAAGAACTCGATCGTCATCATGACCTCGAACGTCGGCAGCCATCGCATTCTCGATTATCGCGGCTCGTTCGACGGGGCTGACTACGCGATCATGCGCGCTACCGTGCTCGACGAGCTGCGCCAGCACTTCCGTCCCGAGTTCCTCAACCGCGTGGACGAGATCATAGTCTTCCACGCGCTAACGGAAGACGAGCTGTTGACGATCGTGGATCTTCAGCTCGAACGCCTGCGCCGGCGGCTGGCGGAACGCCGGATCACGCTCGTGCTCTCTGATGCCGCCAAACGCCACATCGTGAAGGTGGGCTACGATCCTCACTATGGCGCGCGTCCGCTCAAACGCACGATTCAAAAGGAGCTCGAAACGCCGCTCGGCCGTAAGATCCTATCGGGCGAGATCCAAGAGGGGCAGACGGTTGACGTCGGTTTCGACGAGAACCGCGGCGAGCTGACGTTCGCGGTCGGGGAGCTGGTCGCCGCGACGGCGTAACCTAGCGGCCTAATGATTGCCGCTTTTACGCTCGCTCAGATTCTGAACTATCCGTTCCCCTCGGCCCCCGTACGTGACGTCCGAGGAACGGCGATTGCATACACGCTCGATACCCAAGGCACGCGCACCATCTGGTTTGCGCGCGGGCCAAGGTTCGAGCCGCAACAGTTGTTTTCGTCGGCCGGCGATGACGGCCAGGAGCTCAGCAATCTCGCGATCTCCCCCGACGACTCTCATGTGGTCTACGTTCGCGGCGGCGACCACGACGAGAACTGGCCGCAAGCGCTCCAGCCGAATCCCGCCTCGAGCGCCGCGCAACCGCAGATGCAGGTCTGGTCGGTCTCGACCGGCCCTTCGACTCGGCCGGCGGCCTCGCTCAGGATAAACTCCCCGAAGCTCCTCGGCGACGGCGACGCGCCGGCGATCTCGCCCGACGGCACACGCGTCGCCTTCACCAACGGCGGCGCAGTGATGATTGCACCGATCGACGGTGGTGCGCCGGCGAAGCGGATGTTCTTCGATCGCGGTCAGGATTCGGATCTGAGATGGTCGCCAGACGGCTCGGCGCTAGCGTTTGTCTCCACACGCACCGATCACAGCTTCATCGCAATCTATCGAAACGATACGATGCCGATTCGATTCATGGCGCCGACCACGTCGCAAGACTTCAATCCGCGATGGTCACCCGACGGCAAGAGCATCGCCTTTATTCGCGTGGGTGGCGATGGCGGTCCGCCGCAGAATCCGCTGAACTGGAATCCGACGCCGTGGCAGATATGGGTTGCCGACGTGGATACCGCGAACGCGCATCGCGTCTGGGCGAGTGGAACCAGTGCGCGAGACTCCTTGCCGCAAAGCGGGCTCGGGCCGTTTTTGGAGTGGATCTCGGGAGATCGTCTGGTTTTCAACAGTGAGCGAAGTAACTGGCCGCATCTCTACGGCGTATCGGCGAGCGGCGGTCACGAGCGGCTGCTCACGCCGGGATCGTTCATGGTTGAGGATGTCTCGGTCGCGCCGGATCTGAAATCGATCGTGTACACCGCGAACACCGGATCGACGCCGGGCGACGACGATCGCCGTCACCTCTTCAGCTCTAACCTCACAACCGCGGGCGTCGCGCAGTTTACTCACGGCGCGAGCAGCGAAACCGGCCCGGTAGTGCTCGCCGGCGGCGCCGTGGCCT
>JBAPZS010000345.1:0-3851 GCA_049285355.1 Candidatus Cybelea sp.
CACCTACCTCGCCATCGTGCTCGGCGTGCCGGGCGGCGCTGTCATCTCCACGATCGTCATGAGCGCGGTCTTTTTGTTTTTTGGAGAGATCGTTCCCAAGACCGCCGCCACTGTCGACAGCGAGCGCTGGGCGCTGCGCCTTGCGCGCCCCATTCGCTACGTCTCGTACGTGGTGGCTCCGATCGCGCGCTGTTTCGAGTATCTGACGAATGTCTTTTTGCGGCTCTTCGGCATCAAGAGTGTGCATGGCGCCTACGTCACGGAAGAGGATATTCGGACGCTCGTGAACGTCGGCGCCGAGCAGAAGGTGATCGAAGAGGAAGAACGCGAGATGATCCACTCCGTGATCGAGTTCGGCGACACGATCGTGCGCGAGGTGATGAAGCCGCGCCCCGAGGTGGTGGCGGTCTCGGTCGAAGATTCACCGCGGCGCGTGCTCGACGTCGTCATCTCCGAGGGCTACTCGAAACTGCCCGTCTATCAGGAGTCGAAAGACGACATCATCGGCGTCGTCCACGATCGCGAGCTTTTGGTCGCACTGGCCAATGGCTCGCTCGCGCACGTCGGCATTCGCGCACTCATGCGCCCGGCCGTGCACGTGCCGGAGACGAAGAAGATCGCCGAGCTCTTGCGCGAGATGCAGCGGGGTAAGTTCTCGCTGGCGATCGTCGTGGACGAGTACGGCGGCACCGCCGGCCTCGTGACGATGGAGGATCTGCTGGAAGAGATCGTCGGCGAGATTCGTGACGAACACGACCTCGACGAGCAAGAGCCGATCGCGGTTATCTCGGACTGCGAAGCCGTTGTGGAAGCCGGTACGAATATCGAAGACGTGAACGCGCGGTTGGGCACCGAGCTTCCGACCGAGGACTTCGAGACGATCGGCGGTTACACGGTGGGCCTGTTCGGACGGCTTCCGACCGAAGGCGAAGAGGTCGCCGCGGACGATCATACACGGTTGCGCGTCGACCGAACCCGCGGGCGCCGGATCCTCGCGGTGCGCGTCTACACGAACGGCACCATCGCGATCCCGCAACAATCGGAGGATTCGGACGCCGCCGCGCACTTATAAAACCCGCGGCATCGTCCTTCGCGGACGTCAACTCTCCGAAGCGGATCGTATCGTGACCCTGTTTACGCGCGAGCGCGGCAAGCTCGATGCGGTCGCCAAGGGGGTACGTCGCATTCGTAGTCATCTTTCGGGGCGCTTAGAGCTGGCCAACGAGTGCGATTTTCTGATGCATCGCGGACGCTCGCTCGACGTGATCGTCTCCGCCGAAGTGCACGCGGCTACCTGGCCGTCGCTCGTCGAGCCCGAGCGCTACGCCGTCCTCTCGCTCGTCGCTGAGACGATCGACGCCTTCTGCGAGCCGGAGCTCGCGCTCCCCGACGTCTACGATCTGCTGGCGCGCGTGATTCGCGCGATTCCCGCGGCGGTCGATCCGCGGGAGTTGCTGCCGCGCTTTTCGCTGCGGCTGCTCGAGATGCTGGGGCTGGCGCCGCCGCTCGATCGCTGCGTGCGCTGCGGCAACGAACTGCCGGCCGGCTCGGTTTGGCTCGATGCCGAAGCGGGCGGCGTCATCGACGGTACCTGCCGCGAAGCGTGGCGCGATCTGCCCGAACTCACGCCGCGCGATCTCGAGAATTTGCGGGCGCTCGCGGTACCCAAAGGCAGCAAAGGGGGAGCCGCGCTGCGGGCGACGCCGGCCGCCGCTGACGCGATCGCGACGCTGGTCGCGCATCACCTCGGACGCTGGCCCAAAGCCGTCGCGTATCTCGGCGGTCTCGCGTGATCATGGCGTTGGACGTCGGCAGCAAGCGCATCGGCGTCGCGGTCTCCGATCCGAGCGCGACGTTTGCGCTGCCGATCGCCACGATCGAGCGAACGAATCGGCGCGAGGATCTCCTACGCCTTAAAGAACTGCTCGATTCCTATGCGATAGACGAGCTGGTCGTCGGCGATCCAATAACGCTCGCCGGTGACCGCGGAATCGCGGCGCGCGAGATGGACGCGTTCGTTGAGTCGCTGCGCGAGGTCTTTCCCGCCTCGATCCATCGCGTGGACGAACGCCTGACGACCGCGCAAGCAACGAAGAGCCTCATCGCCGCCGACGTTTCACGCCGCAAGCGCCGCGACGTCGTGGATCGCATGGCGGCGGCACTAATCCTTGAAACGTTTCTCGCGCGCCGTCGCAATCAGTGAACGCGTGAAAGCGCTGCGCATCCTCGGAATGCTGGGCGCCGCGCTTGCCGTCGCGGTGCTCGCGGGCGTGGCGCTCTTCTGGTATACAGTCTGCGCAGATCGAACGCGGCCGCAATCCGCAACGCAGATCATGGTGCAGCACGGCGCGACCTTCGACGCCGTCGCGTCGGAACTGGCGCTCGCGGGCGTCATCAGCAACACGCTAACCTTTCGACTGCTCGCAAAGCTGCGCGATGAAGAAGGTGCGGTGCGCGCCGGTGAGTATCGTTTCGAGCCGCACGCAACGCAGAACGAGATTCTGCGCGCGTTGGTAACCGGCGGCGCACAGGTTGCCACCTGGGTAACGATTCCCGAGGGCTTCACCGCCGCGCAGATCGCCGCGCGCCTCCAAGCCAGCGGGCTGGGCGCGGCCGATGCCTTTCGCAGCTATTTCCTGGCACAGCAGATTACCGTCGGCGGCAAGCGCACGAAGAGTCTCGAGGGCTTTCTTTTTCCAAGCACCTACCTGCTCCAGTTCGACGCGGGGCCGCAGCAAGTTGCGTCGTTGCTCACGCGACAATTTCTGCGGGAGCTTCCGCGCGATGCCGCGGCGCGGGCGCGGGCGCTGCACGTCAGCGTGCCGCAGGTCGTAACCGTCGCGTCGCTGGTCGAGCGTGAAGCCAAACGGCAGGCGGATCGCCCGCATATCGCCGCGGTAATCTACAATCGCTTGCGCCTAGGGATGCCGTTGCAGGTGGATGCCGCGATCGAGTACGCGCTGCCGCAGCATAAGAGCGAGCTGTCCTTTAGCGATCTACGCTTTGACTCGCCGTATAACACCTACATTCACACCGGGCTGCCGCCGACGCCTATCGCAAACCCCGGGCGCCCCTCTTTGAACGCGGCCTTTCACCCGTCGGCCAGCCAAGATCTCTATTACGTCTATTGCGGCGGGGGACGCCACGTCTTCGCGAAGACTTTGGCGGAACATCAGGCGAACGTCGCCCGTTGCCTACAATAGAAGGGAGTACCGCGATGCCATCGTCCAACGGGGAAAGCGGGATGCCGCACGCTCCGCTCGAGCTCAAAGAGGCGCTGTATATCGAGACCGAGGACGGCACCTCGCTGCGCTTCGAAGTGGTCGGCATTCTGGAAGATCCCGACGAGCGCGTCTCGTACGCGGTCCTGGTTCACGAGCCCGAAGACGGCGACGAGCAGTTTATCGTGACGGATTTGGCGGGTAATCTCTTGAAGAACGACGACCTCGCGCAGGAGATTCTCGACGAGTTCCTGACCTGCACGCTGGAAGACGACGACGGTTCCACCGACGAGGAGAACGGCTAATTCGCGTCCTCTTTCTCTCCGCTAGCGTCGGCATCGGCCACCTTTCGGCGGCCAATGCGGTCGCCGGCGCCCTGCGACGCTTCGACCCGGCCGCCCGAACGCGTGTCGTGGATTCGTACAAATACGCGGCGCTGGTCGTTTCGCGCGTCGTATCGGACGGCTACCTCCACATGGTAAAGACCATTCCGCAGATGTACGGATACATCTACGATCGCGCCGAGCGAGCCAGGGAGATTGGCCGGTTTCGCGGTTGGGCGCACCAGTTTACCGCGGATAATCTTCGGCCGCTCATTCTGCGCGAGCGGCCCGATGCGGTCGTCTGTAC
>JBAPZS010000346.1:0-5034 GCA_049285355.1 Candidatus Cybelea sp.
GCACGCTAAGCTCGGCGATCGTACGTTTGAGGATTTCGACTATGAGGCTGCCGTGCGCGAGAGGCCCGACGTCGTCGTGCTCGACGAGCTGGCGCACGACAATCTAGGCGACGCGCCGCACGCCAAACGCTGGCAAGACGCATTGGCCCTCAAAGCGCAGGGAATCGGAGTTATCGGCGCCTTCAATATTCAACATCTCGAGACGGTCGCGCCGACCGCCGAAGCGCTGATCGGTTATCCGGTGCGAGAGATCGTTCCGCTCTCGTTCCTCCAGGCCGCCGACGAGGTAATCGCCCTCGACGTTTCACCGCAGGTCCTTCAAGGACGAGTAAGAGCCGGCAAGATCGTCAACGAGCAGGATATCGATCGTGCGCTCAACGGCGTTTTTAAGGACCAGACGCTCTATATGCTGCGCGAACTGCTCTTGCGGACGATCGATAGCCTTACGATGCCCGTCGTGAGAGCCGGCCGCACCTCGATCGCGGCCGCTTTCGTCTACCCGAATATCGAGCTGTTACCTTATCTGAAGCGCACTGCCGCCGTGGCGCACGCGCTCGACTTGGCGCTCGAGGTCGTGCCCACCGACGGAGCGGATCGCGCCGAGCTGGAACGCATTACGCGCGAGATCGGCGGTGAGGCGTTGCGCGGGGCCATGGAGCCATCGAGCGTCGCGAGCGATGCGCTGCGCGCGTCGCTGGTCGCGCTTCCGTACGGTCGAATCGCCGCCAAGCTCGCGAACGTACCGCTGCCGTACGATCTCTTCATCGTCGGCGCCGGTCAAACGTACATCGGCGAGAATCCGGCGCGCTCGCCCTATTCGCAGACGGCGGGGGATCGTCTCCGCGTCGGCTACGGCAAGCTTACGGTCTATCTCGGTGCCGCTGCCGGCGCCGGCAAGACCTATGCGATGCTCGATCGCGCCCACCAGCTTGCGGCAGACGGCGTGGACGTGGTTGGGGGCTTCATCGAAACCCACGGCCGAAAGGAGACGGCGGCGCTGCTCGACGGTTTGAAACTCGTGCCGCCGAAGACCGTAAGCGTCAACGGTATGACCTACCGCGAGTTCGATCGCGACGCGCTCTTGGCACGCAGGCCGCAGGTCGCATTGATCGACGAACTCGCCCACACCAACGCACCGGGCTCGGTAGCCCCCAAACGCTACCACGACGTGCTCGCAGTGCTTCGCGCCGGCATCGATGTGATCACGACGCTCAACATTCAACATCTGGAAGGTTTGGGCGACACCGTCGAGCGGCTCACCGGAACGATCGTTCGTGAAACGCTGCCGGACGGGATCCTCTCGCTGGCGGACGACGTGATTCTGATCGACGTAACGCCGGAGACCTTGCGGGAACGGCTGCGCCAAGGGAAGATCTATCCGCCCGAGCGCTGCGAAGCGGCGCTCGCGAACTTTTTTCGCACCGAGAATCTCTTCGCACTTCGCGAGCTTGCCTTGCGTGAGGCGCTCCGCGCTCGGCAACGCGAGCGTATCGCTTCGCCCTTCGATCGAATTCTGCTGGCGATCGGGTCGCGAACCGTGGATCTTCCAATGATCGCTCGCGCCGGACGAATCGCCGCGCGCCTCGCGATCGACTTCGCAATCGCGCACGTCGTCAGCCCCCGCCGTCGCGTTGACCCGGCAGTCATCGAAGTGCTCCGAGCCGAGGCGCGCAAGACCAACGTTGAGTGGATCGAGGGGGTCGCCGACGACCCTCCTAAGCGCTTGATCGAGATCGCCCGCTCGGTCCCGCAGACGACCGTCGCGCTGGCCGGAACTCAACGCGCACCGCGCTGGCTCGCGCGTCCGTCGTTCGCGCGCCGATTGCTCGACGCCGGAGCCAACGAGCTACTCGTTCTCATGCGCCCGGGAAGCACCGCGCTCGACGAGGTGTCATCCTGAGCGAGCGAAGCGAGTCGCTACGCCACTTCGACAAGCTCAGTGTCGGGGTGACAGGCGGTCCAGGGCGAGGTTGAGTTCGAGAACGTTCACGCGAGGCTCGCCCAGAAACCCGAAAGTTCTTCCGCTGACATGCGCGGCAACGAGCCCATTCACCGCCGCAAGGCTCCTTCCGCGAGCCTTCGCGACGCGCGGCGCCTGCCAATATGCGGCCTGGGGGCTGATGTCGGGATCGATGCCGCTGGCGCTCGAGGTAACCAAGTCGATCGGCGGGGGACCGCTCGCGTCCGGATTCTCTTTGACCAGCGCGGCGAGAGTGGCTTTTGTCGAATCGATCAACTTCTTCGACGTCGGGCCGTAGTTCGTTCCACCCGTCGCGGTCGGATCGTACCCCTTTCCGGCCGCGGACGGCCGCCCGTGAAAATACTGAGGCTTGGTCCACAACTGACCGATGATCTCCGAACCAACTACTTTGCCGTTTACCGTAACGAGCGAGCCGTTTGCCTGATGCGGAAAGAGCACTTGCGCGAGCGCGGTCATCGCGAGTGGATAGATCAGCCCCAAGAGGACGATCGAGACGATCGTCAAGCGCAGGGCAGTACCGAGATGCTTTATCATGCTTTGAGCCTATGTCAGGTGCAGAGCTGCCAGAATCATATCGATCAGCTTGATGCCGATGAACGGGATGATGATGCCGCCGACGCCGTAGAGCATCACGTTCTCGAAGAGAACGCGGTTGGCACCCTTGGGCTGATAGCGAACGCCGCGCAGAGCCAGCGGGATCAGTGCGACGATGATGAGGGCATTGAAGATAACGGCCGAAAGAATCGCGCTCTGCGAGGTCGTCAAGCGCATGACGTTGAGCACGCCGATGGGCTTGTAGGCAATCGCAAACATTGCGGGCAGGATCGCAAAGTATTTCGCGACGTCGTTGGCAATCGAAAAGGTGGTCAAGGCGCCGCGCGTCATGAGCAGCTGTTTCCCGATCTCGACGATCTCGATCAGCTTGGTCGGATCCGAATCGAGGTCGACCATATTCGCCGCCTCTTTGGCCGCCTGCGTTCCGGAGTTCATCGCAACGCCGACGTCCGACTGAGCGAGCGCCGGCGCATCGTTGGTGCCGTCGCCGGTCATGGCGACGAGCCGGCCCGACGTCTGTTCGCGCCGTATGAGCTCCATCTTCGTCTCCGGCGTAGCCTCCGCCAGAAAATCGTCGACGCCGGCCTCCTTGGCGATCGTCCCTGCAGTCAATGGATTGTCGCCCGTAATCATGACCGTGCGGATACCCATCGCGCGTAAGCGATTGAAGCGCTCGGTCATGTTGGGCTTGAGGATATCCTTGAGGTAGATGACGCCGATGACGAGCGCGTTGCGGGCCAGTAAGAGCGGGGTTCCGCCGCTGCGGGCGATGCGCTCGATCTGGGGGGAGAGCTCGGTCGACGGAGTTCCGCCCGATTCGGCGATCCATGAGAGCACTGAATCGGGTGCGCCCTTGCGAATCTTCGTTCCATCGGCGAGGTCGAGCCCGCTCATGCGCGTGTAGGCGCTAAACGGCACGAACGTCGCACCGGCGGGAGCCTCAGAGCCTGCCCCGAGCGGAGCCGAGGGGCCCTCCCGCGCGCCCGCCTGTTGCGCCAGGGCAACGATCGAGCGGCCCTCCGGCGTTTCGTCGGCGAGCGACGAGAGATACGCGATGCTAGCGGCGTCCTTCGGATCGATCCCCTCCGCCGTGATAATCTCGACCGCCTGGCGATTTCCGAGTGTAATCGTGCCGGTCTTGTCGAGCAGCAGGGTGTCGACGTCGCCCGCAGCTTCGACGGCGCGGCCGCTCATCGCCAAGACGTTGCGCTGCATTACGCGGTCCATGCCCGCAATGCCGATGGCCGAGAGCAGGCCTCCGATCGTCGTCGGAATCAGGCAGACCAGCAATGCAATGAGAATGGTGACGCTTTGGTGGGCATGGGCGTAGATGGAAAAGGGCGCAAGCGTAGCCACCGCAATCAAGAAGATGATCGTCAGGCCTGCGAGCAGGATCGAAAGAGCGATTTCGTTCGGCGTCTTCTGCCGCGCAGCGCCTTCGACCAAACGGATCATGCGATCGAGGAAGCTCTCGCCCGGGTTGGCCGTTACGCGCACGACGATACGGTCGGAGAGGACGCGCGTGCCGCCCGTTACGGCGCTTCGGTCGCCGCCGGACTCCCGAATCACCGGTGCCGACTCGCCCGTAATCGCCGATTCGTCGATCGTTGCCGCGCCCTCGAGCACGTCGCCGTCGGCCGGAACGATCTCGCCCGCCTCGGCGACGTACCGATCGCCCTTGCGCAGCATCGTGCTCGCCACGCGCTCCTCGGTGCCGTCGTCGAGCAGCTTACGCGCGAACGTATCGGATTTTGTCCTTCGCAGCGTCTCGGCTTGCGCTTTACCTCGGCCTTCGGCGACCGCTTCGGCAAAGTTTGCGAAGAGGACCGTGAACCACAGCCACGCCGCGATTGCGAAGTCGAAACCGGCCATACCAGTGTGCTTGACGAGATCGCGCACGAGAAAGATCGAGGTCGCTGCGGCGCCAACCTCGACGACGAACATGACGGGGTTGCGCGCTTGCCAGCGCGGATCGAGCTTCTTGAAAGAGTCGGTCAACGCGCGAGTGAGGATCGCGCGGTCGAAAAGCGAGAGGGCTCGTGGGCGGCGCTCCAAGCGCCTCTGGCTAAGCATTCATCTCCCCCTAATACGTCTTTCCTTGGAACACAAGCAGATGCTCCACGATCGGTCCCAGCGCATCGGCGGGAAGAAACGTGAGCGCTCCGACGATAACGATCACACCGATCAGCAAAGCAACGAAAATCCCCGAATGCGTCGTAAACGTACCCGAGCTTTCAGGAACCGATGTTTTCCCGGCAAGGGCCCCGGCCAACGCGAGCGCCGGAACGGCGACGGCGAAACGTCCGAACATCATGTTCACGCCGGTCGTAAGATTGTAGAAGAGATTTGGCCCGAGACCGGCAAAGGCGGAGCCGTTGTTGGCGTTGGTCGAGGTGAAGGCATAGAGGATTTCAGAGAATCCGTGCGGACCGCCGTTGTTCAACGTCGCTAGGCCCGCGGGAAGCACGGCCGCGATCGCGGTCGGCACTAAGCAGAGC
>JBAPZS010000347.1:0-6280 GCA_049285355.1 Candidatus Cybelea sp.
CAGCTCGGCGCCGGGATTGACGTCGCCGACGACGACGATGTTGCCGCTGTGATGAAGGACCTGCCCGCCGCGCAGCGTCGCCGTCCGGTAGAGCGTGCCGGGAGCCGCTTCGACCACGTGCAGAGCCGGCGTCGGAGCAGCCGGGAGCAGTTCGGGGCGCAGTCGCGGAACGCTCGCTTCGCCGCGCCGGCGGCGCTGTGCGATATCCTTGCGAGCGCCGGCAAAGTCCGGAATGAGCGAGCGCGCGGATTCGGAGAGGTTGACTTCCGCGACCGGGCGCAGCTCTTGTCGCCATTCGACCTCTTCACGCGGCAACTCGAAGACCAAGCCCTCTTGCCGGGCCAAGCCTTCGAGTTCTGCGTCGAATCCGGCGACGCCGCGGAGGCTGATTCCGGCAGCGTCGAGGAGCTCGCGCAGGCGGCGCAGTTCGTCCGGCGACGGCAAAGCCGCGCCGAAGTTCACCAGCGCCGCGGCGCCGCGATAGAAGCTCGGCTGCTCGGTAAGCCGAGCCTGCAGTTCGATGAACCCCTCCTGCAGGTCGAGGGGCGAGAGCGTCACTTCGAGGCCGTCCCGCCTCCCTCGCAAGAGTGTCACGCCTCGCTCTCCGAGAAGGATAGGGGGCATCCCCTCTTGCCATCCACAAACGACTCGCAAGTTCCTAACGTTGTCCACATATAATACACAGCGCCCCAGCGTAACCTGGTCCTAGCCCCGACAGTAGAGGTAATCGCATCGATGCTCCGTCGCGCAGTTCTGCTTCTCGTAATCGTCTCACTGCTCTTTGCCGTCGCACCCGCGCCGATCGGTGCGATGTCGACGCAAGCGGAAATTGCTCTCGGCCAGTCCGAGGATCAGCAGATCGTCTCCGGCAGCGTCATCGAGACCGATCCGCTGCTCAACGCGTACGTTAACGGCGTCGCGAGCAACCTCTGGAATCAGGTGCAGCGCAAAGACGTTCCGTACTCGATCAAGATCATTAAGGACAGCCAGATCAACTCGTTTGCCACGGTGGGCGGCTTCGTCTACGTTTACGAGGGACTGATTGATTTCGTCCAGTCTGACGATGAGCTCGCAAGCGTCATCGGTCACGAGACCGGTCACATCGAACGCCGGCACGTTCTCACCGCGAGCTCGAAGGCCGAGATTCTCAATATCCTTTTCGGTATTGCGTCGATGTTTTCGCCGATCATTTACGAGCTGGGCGGGCTCGCCGAAGCGGGGCTCATGGCCAAGGTCTCACGAGAGGATGAGATCCAAGCCGACCGCTACGGCCTTCAGCTCATGTCGCGGGCCGGCTACGATCCCGAGTCTATGGTGACGATGATGGCGCACCTCGGCGTCTTGGAGAACGAACACAGCGACGCCGTCACAAAGTATCTCGAGGACCATCCGGATCCGGCGGCGCGCGTCTCGCACCTGATGGGCTATCCGGAACTCGACCCGAGCATCGTTACGCCGACGCAAGAGCTCGTGCAGGCCTCGGGCGACGAGGAACGCGCCCGCTACGACTTCGCACGGCTGCGGCTCGATCAAGTCTTGGCGAAGGATCCGCAGAGCGCACAAGCGCTACTGGAGCTGGGTCAATCCGAGCTCGCGCTGGGGTTGCCGAACAAAAGCGAGCAGACGTTGGCGGAGGCGGCGCAGCTGGGCTCTTCCGTAACCCGCGAAACCGCAAACGAGCGCATCGCAGCCCTTCGTCATATGGAAGTGCAGCGGGTAACCTTGACGAAGCCCGATCTGCCGAAACTCAAAGCGACGGTCGAAGCGGCTGCGGCCGCGCAGGCGCAGGACGCGACTGAGATCCAGACGCGCGCGACCGAGGGAAGGGATCAGCTCAAGTCCGTGCAGAGCCGGCTCGAGACGCTGCAATATGAGGTACCCGATCTCAGCCGAATCAACATTCGGCGCGGTACGCGGGTCGAGGCGATCGTCAAGAACATCAACTCGATGGCCCGGTCGGTAAATAGCGCGCTGGAGGACACCGGCACTCCGATCTCGGGTGTCGGTTCGCTCGAACGCAATAAGGAAAGCGGTCTGCTCAAAGAGAGTGCCGACATCTACAACGACATGCTGGAGCCTCTCTCGATGAATCCGGTGCCCGCCGAATCGCAAGCGATACTGCCCTCGTACCCGCCGATGATCGCCGAGCTGACCGGCGCAGACGGCGAGATGCTGCGCTCGGTGGACGCGGCGCGGGCCTCGCTGACGATGCTCGACCAGTCGTTTGGCGATCTCGACGAGTTTCTCAAAGATCTCGACCACGCTTCTGTCAGCTTCAATGGTGATATCAGTCCGGGCGACTATTCGTCGATCGCACCGGTAATGACCAAGACGGTGGACGAGCTCAGCGCGGCGGCAACGGCGGCCTCACAGGGAGCGCAGCTGTTCAACCTCGCCCGTTCCCGCCAGATCTCCGCGCGAATCACGCTGTTGGGCGTGGGCACCTCGCCCGAGCTGTACTCGACGCTTCAGTACGCGCTGCAACAACGCTTCGGCTCGAGCGGCGTCGCTTACCGGACGATGCTGCACGACGACCTGACGCCCGGCGACGTCGCCGCGGCAACCATCATCGCTGCCGACGTCAAGAGCACGCCGGAGAGTATCATCGCCGAGGCCAAGAGCTCCAAGCAAACGATCGTCGACGTCGCAAACGCACATAAGATGCACGCCTGGCCGCTGGAGATCTTCTTGGGACTGGTCTATCTCGATTATACCGACGATCCAACCAAGGAGCTGCGCAAGGCCGATGGGACGCTTGCGATCGACGTCAACAAGCTAGGCCTATAGGAAACGACCGCGATGGCCTCCACGGCAGACGCCCGCCAACTTTTTTCGATGGTGCGCAAGGGGGTCGACACGCGCTCGCTCCGCGCTCACGTACGTAAGCCGTTCCGTTTTCTGCTTTGCGGCGATCCGTCGCTGATTGCCGAGATGCGAACCCTGCTGCTCGCGGGCCACGGCGAGATTATGCCGGTCGAAGCGGCCGCCTGTCTGGAGACGGTGCGGGTAGGCACGCCGTTGGCGGCGGACCGTCGTGAGGTGCGCGCCGCCATCTTTCTCGGCCGCCGCGGCGACTGCGACGGTGCCGATTTTTCGCCGCTTTCGGCGTTGGGCGTTCCGATTCTCGCCGTTACGGTCGATCCGCTCGGAACCCCGAGCGGTCCCGCCGCGCCGCCCGCTCGCGGTATGTGGGCCGAGTACGTCGTGCCCGCGCTCGACGCCGCGTCGCTGCGAGGGCGCTTCTTTCCACATCTCGTCGACTGCGCGAGCGGCGTTGAGATCGCGGTCGGCCGAAGCTTTCCCGTTTTGCGTGAAACGGTTGCCGCGAAGCTTACCCGGGATGCCGCAAATAGTGCGCTTAAGGTGGCGTTGGCTAGCGCCGTCGTCGATCACATCCCGCTCGTAGGCATCGTCTTCGGCGCGTTTGCATCGGCAGGCGACATGGTGGCGATTACCGGCATTCAAGTAATGCTTATGCTGCACATCGAGGCTGCCTACGGACGCGATCCCGACTTCGGCCGGACCTGGCAGCTCTTGCCGATCATCGGCGGCGGTTTCGGCTGGCGAACGCTGGCGCGCGAACTCGTCGGGTTCGTGCCGGTCGCCGGCATCGCAATCAAAGGCGCGATTGCCTATGCCGGCACGATCGTCGTGGGCGAGGGCGTCACGTTTTTTCAACAGCACGGACATCACATGACGACGGGTGAAGCTTCCGCGCTCTACGAACGTGCCAAAGGGGATGCGCTGCGCGGCGCGCGCGAGTTCGTCGCGAGATTTCGCAAGAACTCTTAAGGAGCCTCGGTTCCTTAAAGACGCTCCAGCAAAGACTCGTTGTCTAGACGTTGCAGCTCCGGCGGTACGCGCGGCCGCACCGGTGCCGCGAGCTGCGCCGCGAGCGCTCCACGGTATTGTGGGGAGAGCTCGGTGCGTCTCTCCAGAAAACGGCCGATCAAAATTCGCTCTTCTCCGGAAAGATAGGCGGTAGGCGCGTAAACGGGCTCTCCGGCAAAGGGCACGCGAGCCAAACCGTTTTCGATGTCGAAGCCTTCACGCCGAGTGCGGACGTCGAAGTAGTAAAGTGCGAGCACGATCCCTACGAACGGCACGACCGAGGTGCGCATGGCGGCGTCGAGCGCGACGTGTACGGCGCTCCACCGCCCCGAGCCCAGGATTGCAAGACTCTCGACTAGGAACGACGCGCCGAACACGATCGCGCTGACGACCGTCGCGCAAACCAACGACCGCCCGAACTCGACGCGCGTAAAAATTCGTGCGAGGCCCAGGCGCGCAGCAGCGATCGGCCCCGCAGACTCGACTGCGACGGCATAGAAGCCGAGGACGCACGGCATCATCAGCAGCGCGGGAGCAGCGGTTGCAACGATCAGCGCAAAGACGATGGCGGCGGGTGCGACGACCGGGAGCAGCGGCGGGGCCAGTGCGATGACGAACGACACTACGGCCACCACCACGGCGACGACCACCAGGTCGCAGACGATCAGCACCAGCAATGCGAGGCCAAGCACCGCCGCGATCGCGAGGCAACGGCGGACTACGGGACTCCAGCATGCCACGAACCCGATGCCCTCTCCCATATAGACACGCTCGACACCCACTGCGACCGCACTCAGCGAGAAGGCCCACACGAGATATCCCGCAAGCGCTAACGAGACGGTCGCCGCCAAGAACCTAGGGGAGGCGAATAGCGGTGGAACCGGCTGCGTTCGAGCGAGCTCCGGGTGCTCGATTAACCGGAGCATCGCGTCCAGCTGCGGCTGCTCGATCTGCGCCATCGGAAATTGCAAGAGCGCCAGAGGGATCGTGGCCACCGCAACGAGCGCGATGAGCACGAGAAAATTTTGGCCGTACAACGCAACCGCGCGATCGAAGATCTCGCCGAGATCGCGCGTTCGAAGTTCCATCGCGCGCGGTTTGCAGCCAGGCGATAGGAAAACCTTCGCGGAACGCCCGGGCATGGTGATCGGCACGCTCGAAGCGGTGCGGCGCTATCCGATCAAGAGTTTGCGCGGCGTCTCGCTCGATTACGTTACCGTAGAGACATCCGGTATCCCCGGCGATCGTTCGAGCGCGCTCTTCGCCCGCCATGGTTCGCGCGCAGATAAAACGTATCGCGGAAAAGAGCACGATCGGCTCCACCTTTTCGATGAGGCGGCGGATGCGGCGGCATCGGCCCGCGAGCGCGGCGACGACCTGGAGCTTCGAGCCGGCGAGCACTTCTTCGACTGCGCGCCGATCTCGATTCTGCTCGACGCGTGGATGCATCGGCTAAACGCGCACGTCGGCTATACCGTCGAGTGGGAGCGTTTCCGTCCAAACTTCTTCGTGCGCGCGAGCTCGCCGCTCGGGTCGCCGCTCGAAGAGGCGCTCGTCGATGCGCATCTCCAGCTTGGAACCGTGGGACTGCGCGTTCGCTGCCCGATCGAACGCTGTGTGACGATCACGTACCACCCGAGCGGCGAGGCCGGCGATCCTCGGATCCTTCGCTTTCTGGCGCAAGAGCGTAACGCGGCCATGGGCGTATACTGCGACGTCCTTCAACCGGGCGTTGCGAGGATCGGCGATCCGCTGATCCGCGCCTAGCGGCTCCGCAAGGAGAAACGAGGCGCCGATTTTACGGCGCCTCGCTGCCCCCACCCGGTACGCCCATCATAATGTGGCGAAGCGATTGGTTCTCTACTGAAATCTCATTAGACCGTTTGCCATTGACAACCGGTACAGCCAACCGGCTAGAGGGCTCTGCGGCCTTCGAGCGCTTTGGCGATCGTCAGTTCGTCGGCGTAGTCGAGCTCGCCGCCGATTGGCAGACCATAGGCGAGGCGCGTTACGATGAGTCCGAGGGGCTGCAACAAGCGTGACAGGTAGAGCGCCGTCGCTTCGCCCTCGGCGTTGGGATTGGTAGCCAGAATAACTTCGTGCGGCTCCTCGCGGCCGATGCGCTCCACGAGCTCCTTTACGTGCAGCTGGCCCGGACCGATGCCGTCCATCGGTGAGATCAGGCCCCCGAGCACGTGGTAGCGCCCTTTGAACGCGCCGGTCCGTTCGATCGCATAGACGTCCTTTGCCTCCGCGACGACGCAGATGACCCGAGCATCGCGCCGGTCGTCCGTACAAAACTCGCACGGCTCCTGTTCGGAGAGCGAGTAGCAGATCGAACAAAAGCCGACCTTGTCTTTGACGGCGAGAATTGCTTCGGCCAGACTCTGCGCCTCGTGCCGCGGCCGGTTCAAGAGATGGAAGACTAATCGCGCCGCAGTCTTTGGAC
>JBAPZS010000348.1:0-10744 GCA_049285355.1 Candidatus Cybelea sp.
GTCTGAAACTGCATCGTAATACGCTGCTTATCCGCATCGCTACGCGCCCGTTTCACCTGTGCGTTGTACTGGTTGTCGAGCTGCGATTTATAGGCGGCGAGCTGCCGATTCGCACTCACGAAGACCGGCAGGTTCGCGATGTCCGCCTGATCCACGAAGCCGACGTCGGTGAGATCGGCCGCAATGACCTCGGGTGCCAGAAAAACCGCCAGCAGCATCGCAACCGTACAAAGTAAAGTCGGTCGAATCTTCATCTCCTCATCTCGAACACCGTCCTAAAAGCTTTGGCCGATTCCAAAGCTCGTGTGCGTTCCATAAAGTCCTTTTGCAAAATCTATGCGAATCGTCCGCAACCCGAGCTGTGGAACGTCGAAGCGGACTCCAAAGCCGGCATCGCCTAAGAGCGCCCAATCGGAGGGATACCCGGTAATTCGATTGGTGAATGGGTCGAACAACGGAAAGGCGCCTCGAATTCGATAGTCGAGCTCGTCCACGAACAACGCGAACGTCAGTCGCCGGTCCAAAGACAGCGGCTGGCGCAGCTCGATCTGGCCCAAGTACGCATTGGTCGCATAAAAGACCTGGTTATAGCCGCGCATCTGCTGGTCCGAGAACGTAAAGAGCGAGCTGGGCGGAATGACCCCGGTCGAAAAATAACCTACGCCGTGAACGCCGATCGTGGCGGTTCTGAGCACCGGAAAGAACCTTGCGAGATCGAGCGTGCTCTGCGTAAAGGAGAAGTTAGACCCGATCGCCGGTGCGGACAACGTGGTGCTCAACAAAGCCTTGACGCCGTCGCGCGGATTGAACGGATCGTCGAGTGTGATCGTTTGCAAATTCAAGCCGGTGGTGATCAGGTTGTATGGCGCGCCGGTATTGACGTTGGCGATCGACGAAGCTGCAATACCGAAGGAGCCGCCAGAGTTAAACGGCGCCGAATTGATCGGCGAAGGCGTCGGGCCGACGAAGATATTCGGCTGGTTTCCTTGGAAATAGTACGGCGAGGGAACCGTGGTGTTGTAGCGGATCCTCTCCCCGGTAAGCGCTAACGACAGGATCGTGTAGTCGCTGAGGCGCCGGCCGATATTTCCGGTCGCGCCGTTTGAGCTCGACGTACTGGTAGCGTCAATGTTCGAGAGCTGCTGCGAAGTCGAGCTCGGGTAGAGCGTAACGGGAATCGGCACGTTGGCGTTGCTCGCGACCGAGCTTCCGCTTCCGGTAACGCTGTACACCGGGTAGTAATACGTAGAGTGATTCGAGAAGATCGAGGCGCCGGCCGTGTACCGTTCGGCTTGCGGCGTGTTTCCAAGATACGGTATGGATGCGTTGATCTGCGAGACTCCCGTGCGCGCGCCTTCTTCAAACTGAATGCCCAGCGAGTTGCCGGTACCGTGCCAGTTGCTGTCCGTAAGTCCCAGCGTGGCATACAGACCCAAGCCGGTCAAGCCGCCGGAATAACCGAAGCCGATCGAGGCCGAGGCCGTGCGCTGCTCGGTGACGTGCCAGACCAGCGTGACGTCCTGAGGCTTTTTGGGGTCGGGGCCGGGCTTGACGTCGGGTTCGACCTTCGAAAAGAAATTGAGCGCGTTGAGCCGCTCGTAATCGCGTTTGATCGCGTCGGTGTTGAGGACCATGCCCGGGTGCTCGCGCAGCTCCCGCCGGATTACGGCGTCCTTGGTACGCGTGTTGCCGGTAATTTCGACGACCGCGATGCGCGCGACGTAGATATCGTACTTCACGTCGGCGGTTCCCGCCGCTAGGTTGATCGACGATGGCACGATACCGCCCTCGAAGTTCCCGAGTTCGAGGTGCAACTTGTCTTCGTACACCTTCTGAAGCGCCTTGTAGTCGGCGTCGCGCACCGCGTCGGAGTAGATGCTACCGACCTTCAGCGTGAGATACGGAAGAATCAGCGGAGGGGGGAGCAAAGGGTCACCGCCGATCTCAATCGCCTTTACGATCAGACCTTCTTGAATGGTGAGCGAGAGCGTGCCGGTCTGCGAGTCCAGGTTGATATCCTTGACGTGGGTCGGAACCTGTCCACCGTAGCCGATTCGCTCGTAATAGTTATTGATCTTGAGGATGTCTTGGCGAAACGTGTTCGTGTTGAAGACCTGTCCGACGGAGAGATCCATCAGCGCCAGGAGCGTATCGCTCGGAACTTTTTGATTTCCCGTGAAAGAGATGCGGGTGATGACCGGATTCTCGACGACGCGATAGGTAATCGCAACGCCCCCCGGCCGGGCGCGTACGAGCGGCGGGGCGATGTCCGCGAAGTACCCTAAAGCGTTGATTCGCGCGAGATCTTGCTGAACGACCTTTGGGTCGTACGCTTGCCCCGGGCGTGCTTGGATCACGGACATAATCGTCGCCGTCGGGACGTGCAGGTTCCCCGTTACGTCCACCGACACGATTTTCAGTGCCTCCGCGGACAACGCCGGCGCCACACTCAACCGAGCGACCACGACCAGGGAAAAAACGAGGATGCCCAGATGCCACTTGCTTGGGCGCCGCCCCGGATCAAAGGTCAAATGAAAAAGTCGTTTCAATATGCTTTCAGCGATTGGAGGCGTCGGTGTATGGCCGCCGCGCGCAAGCGTATCGCATGCGGCCCGGCACGCCCTTTTCGCCCGGCCTCCCCCGTGTCCTTGCGCTCGGCAAGAGCCCCATCGCTCCTTCTAATCAAAACTCCACTACCAGAAATAGTGCTGCAACGTAAGGCTGAAGCCGGTGTTTCCGATCAAGGGCTGGCCCGCGAGATAACTCGCGCTATAGCCGGTGGGAGCACCGGGTAACTGTAATAGCTTCGTCGGACCGCTTTGCAAAAAGAAGTTTAGTGAGACCGCGGTCGCCTGCCCGGATTGCGCGACCAATCCGAACGACTGAATCTGCGGAATCCCGAAGGTCACCGCGTAGACTGCACTGACCGCTTTGCCGAGCAGGCGCGTGGCAGTAACGCCGACGTTGCCGTAATATCCGAGCGTCAGGTTGACGCTGGAAAGACCCAGTCCCTGTCCGAGCGTGCTCTCAACGGGCGCCAGAAGACCCGCCGTAAACTGCGCGTTTAGGATATTGAAGGCTTCCTGCCCCACGGTGATGTTGCTGTTCTGCCGCAAGGCGACGTTCGGAATCGGACTCAGCGCCCCCAGCGGGGTTATTCCGTTGGGTTGCTGCCGCGCGAGCATCGACTGCCGGCTAAAGGAGATCCCGCTCAGGAAACCGCCGAAGGGGGCGATCAATGCCAGGATCTCGTCGCGGCTGTAGCCCGCCGGGTTCGATTGCAAGCCGATTTTCAGCCCTTGGATTGGGCCTTCCACAGTGATGGTGACCTCGGCGCTGCCGTAGGGGTTCCGTACGCGGTCGGGATCCGGATTCACGACGTTCGTGTTCGCAACGGCATGCAGGGTTGGCAATACGCCGTCAGCAGCATCAAAACGAACGCTTCCCTCCCGTACCCGAAAGGCACGGTCGAAGTAGGTCAGCGTGCCACCGGTCGACTCGAAGGCGCCGGCCAGCGTCGGACTTGCGAGCGTCCCGCCAAGCTGCACCGCGCCGGCAGTGCCGATATCGAGCCCGGCGCCATACCCGTTCCCCCTGACCCGGACGTTCTTCCCGGCGGTCGCCTTAACGTCAAGGGCGAGCGGCAGTTGCAGCGCACTCGCGGAGCTCGCTTGCGTTGCGGCCTTGACGAACGAGGCGAACGGGAGGCTCGCGTTGCTTAGGGCGACGCTCCCAGAGAGCAGAGCGGTCCCGCCGGGCTTCTTGCCCACCGCGAGCGCGGCGTCGAGTGTCCCGCTACCGTACGCCGGGAGATCGAGTTGCGCGCCGCGAGCGGCGCCGTGCAGCGAGAGCGCGACCCCGCTGCTTTCGAGACCGGCTGGGAACTCGACTACCCCGGAGCCCGCTAAGCTGCCGGTTCCCGCTTTCGCCGAGATGCGCCCGATAGACGCCGAGGCGTGGTCGAAGACGATGTCGGCCACCATTTGGGTAAGTGCAACGCGCTCGAGATCGCTTACATAGGAGCCGCGGGCGAGCGACATGCGCCCAACGACGGCGGGTCGCTTGATGGAGCCGGAGATCCCGATGTGACCGTCGATGACGCCGCCAAGCTTCGTATTGTTCCCGAGGGCCTCGTCGAAGATCGAAGGATCCACACCGACCACGTCCACGTCGAAGCTGATCGGCTGCTCCGGCGCCGCAATCCGCAGGGGCGAGAGTCCCAGGGGCAGCGAGCCCGCCAGGGTTGCCTGGCCCTTTTGCAGGGTCAGCCCGGCGTCTGAGAGCACCAGGGCGCCTCGGCTCAGCCGGATCTCGCCAAAGAGCGAGTTTATCGGGATGCCGTATGCAAGAACCCCGGTTGCGTCGAAGCCGGCCAGCAAGGTCGGCGCGTGGTAGGTTCCGCCCAACGTCAACGTCGACTCGAACGAGCCGCTTACGGGCACTCGCACCCGGGAGGTGTCGTAGACCAGCTCCGAGAGCCGGTTGGTCGCGGCGTAAATGCGCACGTCCAGCGGCTGGCGGGCGTCGAGCCCAAGCGTGCCCGCCGCCGTGGCCGAGAGCTCCGGGGTCGCCAGGGCGGCGCGATCGATGACGACCTGCCGGCCGGCGGCATGAAGTGCGATCTCGGCGGTATTGAGGGTGAGCGGACCGAGCGTTCCACCGGTGATGCTGGCCTCGCCGCGAGCGCTCATCAACGGAAAGCGGCCGCGAAAATCCGCCTGACCGCTGGCTCGGCCGGTAACCGGCAGCGCCTGCATTCCCAGCGCCGGAAGCCAGAACGAAAGGTCCAGGTTTCGCACGCCGGTATCGAGATCGTAACGGGAGCCCCCAACCGTGGATAGCCAATCGGCACCCCGCGCCAAATCGATCGAGCCGTGCGCGCGAAGAACGCCATGCGCTCCTCCAACGGCCAGCGCTCCCACGACGACGTTGCGAGCGCTAGACCAGACTGCGCGCGTGTCGCCGATCGGCAGATTACGGTAACGAAAGCCCCGGACGTCGATATTTCCGCTCGAGGTAATGCGAGCGCCCTGCGAGGCTGCGGCAATTCGAACGCTCCCATTCCCGTCGAGCGTGTCGCCCGTGTCGAAGAAGTTATTAAAATCCGAGAGGTCGGCGCCGTGCGCGTCAACCTGAACCGCTTCGTTGTGCGGATGTACGTCCGCGTTAAAGTGCGCCAGCGTCGTGCCGACGAGCACCGAGCCCGAGCGCACGCTCACGCCGCTGCTATCGGCCGATATGCGCCCGCTTCCGTCGATAAATGGAAGCCCGTTGACCTCGGCCGCCGGGACGCCGACGAGACCGGCGATCGTCGGCGAACTGCTGCGTCCCCCGATAAGCAGCTCGGCATTGAAAAAACCATCGGTCTTGTAGTTCGGGAAGCCAAACGCGTGCATCGTACGCGCGATCGCACCGGCCGGTACATCGGTTTGCAGCGCATAGGTCGGCGCTCCCGAGGTCAGCGAGCCGACGTTCCCCTGGACGCGAGCGTAGGTGCCTGCAAGCTCGCCGACGGTTCTCGCAAAGGCAACTGTGTTGCCCGATAGATCCACGTCACCGTTGCCGGCGATCGCAAACTGCGCGATGCGGGAGTCGCTGACGGCGACGCCGCCGCGAAATGCCGGCAGCGGTAAGCCGGCTCGCAGCGCGCCGGTGGCCCAAAGCGTTCCGCCGGCGAGGGGTAACCCTATCCCGTGAAGTTGGGAGGTACTCAAGCGGTTTGCAACCAGCGCCAGCGCATCGGAACTCGAGCCGCCGCGGCTCGGCGACAACGAGTAGGTGCCGGCCGCGACGACGTCGCCGCCGGCCGTGTGGGCATGCGCGGAGTAAATGCGCAAGCGATCTCCCTCCACCGCCAGCGTCAAACTCGCGCGATCGACCGGAACCCCGCGCAGCGTCGCACCCGGCATCGAAAGATTCGAGCCTACGACGACGATGCGCTGCGGCTCAACCGCGATTGCGACGGTTCCGCGTAACCTGCCGCGACCTTCGACGGCATTGCCGATCAGCGGAGCAAGGCCCTCGAAGCTGCCGCGGTAGTCGCCAAACGCAACGAACCGCCGGCTCGAGAAATCGCCGCGTCCAGCGAACGTGCCCCACGGGCCCGTAGCGCGAAGGCGATTGATCGGCGCCGAGGCGAGCGTGCCGGCGAGTGTGGCGTCTAGCTTCGTAAACTGCACGCCCGCGATGTTCGTATCCGTGGCGCCGACTACACCGCCGAGCACGATGTGATTTCCCGAACCACCGCCCGCGAGCGCCGCATGCATCACGCCTCCGTCGATCTTCGGCATCTCGGGAAGCGAGAGGTTGGGGAACGCGTGATACGCGGGGGCGTGCATTCGCAGACCGTCGGCGATCAACCAAAAAGCGCTCGTGCGGTGTGGCCGGTCCAGCAGGTAGCCGCCATCGAGATTGCCGCGCGGCGTGTGCAGCCAAAACGGGTCGACTAGTGCCGTCCCGTCCCCGTTCATGCGAACTAGCGCCGCGACGCGGCCGATGCCGCGTAACGAAGCGGCGCCTCCGATGACGTGAAAGAGCAGATCGTTGCCGGTCGCGCTTGCGTCGATTACGATCGGTTCGTTCCCGAGCATCTCGTCGAGGTAGGGCAGACGATCGGCCGGGCCCGCGACGTGCAATGCGAGTTGCGATCGCAGATGCGCGCCGGTGTACAGCATTCCGCGAACGGCGATCGCAACGCCGCCATACGAGGCTTGCAAGGGCGCCAGCGCAACGACCTTTGCATGATAGACGACGCCCGCGAAGACGCCGTCGAACGGCAGCCGCCGGTAGACGGCATGCGGAGCCGACGCGCGGGCCACGATAACCGGATCGTCTATCCGTCCCTGCACAAGGACGTCGAGCGTCCCCCTTCCGGAGATCGGCTGATCTCGAGTGAAGGTAAACGCGTGACGGAGATCGCCAAGGTCTCCGGAGCCCCAGACGCCGAGCCGCAACTGCGCGTCACCGGTGACCGCGCCGTTGAGATCGTAGATGCCTCCGCAAAATTGGAGCGGAATGCCGGCAAGCGTCGCGCGCGCGCCGTTGATAAAGAACGCGCCGTCGACTACCCGCAAACGTCCGCTAATGTTTTCAATAGGCAGCGCGAGAGTGCTCAGGGCAAGCCGTCCGCCGTCGACATCGAGCCGCAGGCTCACATGATACGACGGCGCGACGTTCGGAACGACGTCGAGCGCGTAGAGCACGGCATCGAAGTTTCGCGCTCCGCCGTGCAGTATGCGCACGTCGCGGCTCTGCGCGAAATAGTTCGAGAGCGCCCGTAACGGAAAGCGCGCCGCCCTCACGTGGTGCGTCGCAAAGCCCGCAATCGCATCGACCCTGCCGGCTACCGAAAACGGTTCCTCGCGGCGCTCGTCAAATGCGCCGGCGACGCGATACCGCGTTATCGCCGAAGTATCGATGGCGGCATCGGCGTCGATGTGATTTAGCTGCAGCGTTCGAGCACTCTGATCGAAAGCCGACGGTTCTTTGAGCACGATCGAGCCGTCGCGCACGCGAAGCGCAAAGCGAAACGGTACTTCGTCGATTCGTTGGGGTCCCGGCGAGGTTGCCCCGGTCGGTAGCGGCAGGTTGAAACTCCCGTCGGCAAAACGGGTGAGCGTCAGTTTTACGCCGCTGACGTCGACGTCTGCCAAACCGAACCGGCGGCTGCTGCCCGGCAGCAGGTCGCGCACCGAAAACCCGATGACGAGTCGGTCGGCGCTTAAAAGCGGCTGCGATTTCCGTTCGATGCGCAACCGTGACAGCGTTAGCGTCCCGTTACCGAGCTGTAGCGTTCCGACGCTTACGTCGTATCCGGCGAGGGCCGCACCCGCCCCAAATGCAGAGCGCAGCAACTCGTGGCGCGCTGCAGCCACGAGCCCGGCGACGATCGCGGCGGCCAACAGGCCGGTTGCAAAGCGCTTGCGCACGTGGAGCCCTCGTCTCTCTATACCCCTCGACCTCCACCGGAACCCGCCGGGCTAAGCAGCTTCTAAGCAGTGAGACTCTGATTCTAACTCAGTTCTTTTGTCGCGATCCGCAGTGAGTCGGAGCCTCCCTTGCAACTAGAGATCTATATTCTTCACGCTCTTGGCGTAGTCGAAGATGTATTGCTTGCGCGGCTCGACCTTATCGCCCATGAGATCGGTAAATATCTGCTCGGCTTCGACCGCATCCTCAACCGTAATCTGCTTGAGGCGGCGGTTACCGACTTCCATCGTCGTCAGGGCGAGCTGCTCCGCGTCCATCTCGCCAAGACCTTTGTACTGCTGAATGGCGAAATCTTTACCGTCCTCGCCCACGATGGATTTGAGCTCTCCCTCGTTGAAAGCCCACCACTGCCGCTTACCTTTGCGAATTCCGTACAGGGGCGGCTGCGCGATGAACACGTGGCCTTCTTCGACCAGCGGCTTCATCTGTCGATAGAAGAATGTCAAAAGCAGCGTACGAATGTGCGAGCCGTCCACGTCGGCGTCCGTCATGATGATGATCTTGTGGTAGCGCAGCTTCTCCACGTTGAACTCGTCGCCGAAGCCGGTACCCAAGGCCGTGATCATCGTCCGGATCTCTTCGTTGGCCAGCACCTTGTCCAAACGCGCCTTCTCGACGTTGATGATCTTACCGCGTAACGGCAAGATCGCTTGGGTATTGGGATCTCGCCCGCCCTTCGCGGTACCGCCGGCGGAGTCGCCTTCGACCAGAAAGAGCTCGCTCTCGGCGGCATTTCCGTTTTTGCAGTCGACGAGCTTACCGGGGAGCCCCGAGCCTTCCAATGCGTTCTTCCGCCGCGAAAGGTCGCGGGCTTTCTTGGCCGCGTCGCGCGCCCGCTGTGCTTGCATGCACTTATCTACGATCGCGCGCGCGTACTTCGGATTCTCCTCGAAGAAGAAATCGAGCCGCTCGGAGACGAGGCCGGCAACGATGCTGCGAACCCGAGCGTTGCCCAGCTTCGTCTTCGTTTGGCCTTCGAACTGCGGGTCTTGCAGCTTGACGGAGACGACGGCCGTCAGTCCTTCGACGACGTCGTCGGTAGACAGGGCGTTGTCTGCCTCTTTGAGCATCCCGCGCTTGCGGGCGTAGGCGTTTACCGCGTTGGCAACCGCTTGCCGAAAGCCCTGGAGATGCATCCCGCCCTCGATCGTCCCAATATTATTCGCGTACGAGAAGATCTGATCGGCGTAGGTGTCCGTATACTGCATCGCCACCTCGACGTCCACGTTGTCCCGTTCCGCGTGGGTAGAGATAATGGGGTGCAGCGGATCTTTCTTCTCGTTCAACCACTCGACGAACGAGACGATGCCTCCATCGAACGTATAGCTGCGCTCGCGTGCGGGATCGACGCGCTCGTCGCGCAGCGTGATCGAGAGCCCGCGATTGAGAAAGGCGAGCTCCCGCAGACGCTTTTGCAAAATGTCCCAGTGGAACTCCGACACTTCGAATATCTCCGGGTCCGGTTTGAACCACTGCAGGGTACCCGTGCCGGAGGTCTGGGACATCTTCTTGAGCTTCCCTACGGTAGTGCCGCGCTCGAACTTCATCTGCCAAAGGAACCCGTCGCGCCTTACCTGGGTAACCATCCACTCCGACAAGGCGTTGACGACCGAGATGCCTACTCCGTGAAGTCCGCCCGAAACCTTGTAGCCGCCCTTACCGAACTTCGCGCCGGCGTGCAGCATAGTCATGACGACTTCGACGGCGGGTTTGCGTTCCTCGGCGTGCATATCGATGGGAATCCCGCGCCCGTCGTCCTCAACCAAACACGAACGGTCGGCAAGCAGCACGACTCGAATCGTGTGCGCGTAGCCGGCTAAGGCCTCATCGACTGCGTTATCGACCGCCTCGTATACGAGCTGGTGCAGGCCGCGCTCGGCCGTGTTGCCGATGTACATGCCGGGGCGTTTACGCACGGCTTCCAGCCCGCGTAGGACCTCGATCTGTTCACCTGTATAGTTTGTAGACATCAACCTCTTCGTTCATTTCGAGCGGTTTGGGCGCGTGGTGCTCGCGCATGCGTATCGCCATAGAGCAAATCCGTAAGCTCATCGCCCAAAACGTTGCGAACGGTTGCCGGCATGATTGCTTCCGGCGGAAGCTTGCTGCGCAGCAAGACGTACGAGCTGGCGACGAGCCTCTCGCGGCCGTCGCGCGATGGACGGCCGGCGGCTCGCATCTGCTCGAGCATCGTCCACCAGCGCTTGAGCACCCGGCTGCGAATGCGTTCGTATTCCTTTTCCTGTAACCCGTTCACGAGCGCAGCCGTTCCGTTAAAACCTAGCCACGGCGCTTCGTAAAGCAGCCTCGCGGTGGCGAGCGCTCGCTCCTCTCGCATCGCCGCGCTGCAGGCCGCACAATAGGCGGTTTGCAGAGGCTCGAGCAGTACGGCGCACCCTCGACACTCCTTCCACCCGGCGGAGCGCCTAGCCCGCTGTGCGTCGGCGACGTGGCGCTCGAAGCGACCCAACGCCTCTCGTGCGCTAGCCGACGGCGGCGGCTCGCCGGCTCGCCGCACCACGGGCGTCGCTTGCGATGGCGGCGGAACGGAACGGCGTTTCGGCAGGGTTCCGAAGCGAAAGCGCAGCCGCTCGATGCCGACGGCCGGCAAACGCGCCGCGACCCCTTCCAGAATCGCCCCCGCCAAGAAACTCAACTGGTGGCTCCAGGCACTCGAGCGAGTCACCACGACCAACGTCGTGTCCACGATGCGCGCGGGCGCCGAGTTTTCCGCCACCTCCTCGCCGACGATGTC
>JBAPZS010000349.1:0-2549 GCA_049285355.1 Candidatus Cybelea sp.
GTGTGGACGTTGGCTCGCCATCTCGGCGTGCCGCAGCGCCTCATCGATAAGGCGCCGAGCGCCGATCTCGAAGCCGATCAGACCGACGAAGCCGACCTCGGAATAAGCTATGAACGCGCCGACGCGATCCTCAACGCGCTCCTGCTCGGCTACTCCAACGCGATGCTCGTGGAGCGCGGCTTCGAAGCAAAGGAGGTCGAGCTGGTACGCAGACGGGTGGATGCGACGCACTGGAAGCGTCATCTCCCGACGACTGCGATGCTCAGCGGCACCGCGATCAACGAGTTCTATCTTCGCCCGGTCGACTACTAGGCGTTACGGGTCACTAGCTCTCTCATGCGCCTGCCGTTCTTTCCGGTTGGTCTCAACCTCGAAGGCCGAGAGTGCGTCGTCATCGGCGCAAGCGACGATCGCGAGGCCATCGAAAAAGCGGCCGCGCTGCAAGAAGCGGGCGCGAGAGTGCGGAGGATCCACGATCCAGCGAACCTGCGCGACGAGGAGCTCGAGAGCGCGTTCTTGGTGATCTCGACGCCGCAGGACGAGCTGCTCTCCGCGAGGCTGCGCGCGCTTTCGGAGCGTTACCGCTTTTTACTATGTTGCATCGACCAGCCGCGTTACGGATTCGTTGCGATGGCGGCGATCGCAAAGGCCGGTCCGGTGCGCGTTGCGGTCTCGACCGCGGGCTTGGCGCCGCGCGTCGGTAAGCTGCTAAAAAACGCCCTTCAAAAGGCGATGGATGCGCGCTTCGGACGCTTCATCGAATCCTTGGCACAGGCGCGCGAGCGGACGCGCGCCGAGCACGCCGGATCGCAGGGTGCGCAACAGCGACGTAAGGCGATGATCGAAGCGGCGCGCGGCTTCGACGCCGAGGTCCGCTTCCAATACCCGGCGTGGTTCGAGAGCGACGATGCCGAGCCTTGAGATCGTCGCGGTCGGCACGGAGCTGTTGTTGGGTCAGCTGGTAGATACCAACACGGCCTTTATCGCGCAGGAGCTTGCCGGCGCCGGAATCGACGTCCGCGGCACGGCGACCGTTGGAGACAATCGGGAGCGCATCGCGGCGGCAATTCGAGCGGCGCTCGAGCGGGCCGACGGCGTCGTAACGACGGGGGGTCTCGGGCCAACGACCGACGATCTTACGCGCGAGGCGGTCTGCGATGCGCTCGGCCTCGGCACCGAGTTGTACGAGCCGGCATTGCGGCAGATGGAGGCGTTTTTCGAAAAGATCGGCCGGCCGATGCGAGCGAACAACCGCAAACAAGCGGAGCTGCCGGTTGGGAGCCTGCCGTTGCGCAATCCCAACGGCACGGCGCCCGGCTTCATCGCGTTTACCAGCGAGCAGAAGTTCGTCGTCTGTATGCCCGGCGTTCCACGCGAGATGAAACCGATGCTGCGCGGCCAAGTCGTGCCGTTTTTGCGGCAACGCTTCGGCGTTACCGAGACAATCGTCACTCGAGTGATTCACACCATCGGCCTCGGCGAGTCGGAGATCGATCACCGCATCGGCGATCTCTTCCGTTCCAGCGAGAATCCAAAGATTGCGGTGTTGGCGCACGATTTTCGCGTCGATGTCAAGATCATGGCCAAGGCCGCCCGCGCAGATATTGCGGCGGGCATGATCGCCCCGCTCGAAAGCGAGATCGTCCAACGCTTGAAGGATGGCGTCTTCGGCGAAGATGCCGATACGCCGGCCAGCGCGATTCTGGCGCTATTGCGCTCGCAGCAACGCACGGTCGCGGTCGCCGAATCGTGCACGGGAGGGCGCATCGCCGCCGCGCTTACGAGCGTGCCGGGCTCGTCGCAGAGCTTCATCGGCGGCGTCGTCGCGTATGCGAATGCCGTGAAGATCTCTGCGCTCGGGGTAGATGCGGAAACGATCGAGCGCGACGGGGCAGTCAGCGAGGAGGTCGCGCGGCGGATGGCGCGAGGCGCGCGCGAGCGATTGGGCGCCGATCTCGCATTGGCGACGACGGGAATCGCGGGCCCCGACGGCGGGACGCCGGAGAAGCCGGTCGGGCTGGTGATCTTCGGTCTCGCTGATGGAGGCGCGTCGCGCGCGTGGAGGTTTCACCTTGACGGGGATCGCGAAAAGATCCAGGAGCGCGCGACCGCGATCGCGTTGAGGATCTTATGGCGCGCCGCGAAGGGTCAAGAGCCGTAGCCGATCGCCGCGAGAACGCGCTGCGTGACGAGCGCCTCCGCGAAGGAGGGCAGATCGTTGGGCTTCTTTTCGATCTTCTTTGCAAGCTCGTCGTAGAGCTCCATAAGCAACGGAACGTTACCGCCGAGTTGCGCGTAGGCGGCGTACGGCGAAGGCTTGCAGGTGAGCTCGTCGGTGACTTCGGCATCGGTCGTATAGAGCGTTAGCTCGGTCATCTGCGGTCCGCTGGCGACGCCGGTACGGTGCTCACCGTGAAGCGCCGAAGCGACGCTGTCGACCGAGGTCGTCGCATCGGCGGCGATCCGCGCGACCAAACCGTCGCCATAGTCGACGAGCACGAATGCCCCGTCGTCCACGGTGGACTCGAACGGCCCCTGGTCGTCGCGCC
>JBAPZS010000350.1:0-3197 GCA_049285355.1 Candidatus Cybelea sp.
GCCTACGAGCGCGTCGGCCAGGGTGTCTCCGGCAAGGTTGTCCTCATCCCCGCCGCGCGGGAGGCGGAACCGGCAGCGGAGTCCGCCGCGGAAGCGGCGCGCCCGTCCAAACGGGACGCGGCGTCGGCAGAGGCGCCGGCGTGAAGATCGCCGCAGGCGACGCCGATGGGGCGTTTGGATCGAACGGCGTGGGCGTCGCGATGGCTGACGAAGGAAGGCGCACGACGAGACGATGCTCTTCCGGCTCGAACCGTACCGATGCGCCGAGCGCGCGGAGAACGGCCCCGGCCGGTACGAACGTACTATCGAGTTCGCCGAGCGATCGCCCGAGGCGTACCGCAACGCGCCGCGTTCCTCGCACGATAACCAACGAATCGCCTTCATACCAAATGCGGTCGGCCACTGCGGTCATGAGCGGCTCGACCGGCACGTAGACGCGATTCTCAGCCACGTACGCGAGCGAGTAGCCTTCAAGCGGACGGCCATCGATCAGGATCGTTACCGGAGCCGGTGGGAATATCGGCACGTTGCACCGATATACCGCCTGCGATGCCGCGACTCATCTCCGCCTTTCGCGAGGCCATCGTTCGTTTTTCGCGCGACGGCTGTGCCTTTCACGCGCAGTCCATCGCGTTCAACGCGCTCTTCGCCCTCTTTCCCGTGACCGTTCTCGTGCTCAGTGGTGCAACGCTGGTGCTCCCGGACGCCGAGCACCGGACCCTAGCGATGGTCGATACGCTGGCACCGACCCTCCACGACTACATCGCCGAGAACCTGCGAACGTATATCTACGGCCGCGGCATCTCAAGCCTCATCGCGTTGGCGTTCCTCGTCTGGTCGGGCAAGAATCTCTTCATGGGCCTCGCTTACGCGCTCGACCGTGCGCTCGCCGTTCCGGAGGGCCGGCCGTTCATGCATAACTTATTGCTCTCCTTCGTCATGCTTCCGGTGACCGCGGTGCTCTTGGTAATCGCGGTGGCTTTGCCGATCGTGTTGTCGGTCACGTTTCACGTCGCCGGGATTCACGATCCGCGGCGTGTCACGCACATCCTCGCCTATCTGCTCTCGATCGCACTGGTATTCATCGTCGCAGTCGTGCTCTATCGCTGGCTGCCGAATCGCCCGATCTCCTGGAGATTCGCGTTGAGCGGAGCCACGGTCGTGGCAGTTGCCTGGCCGGCCGTTCAATACGCTTTCGCAGCATACGTGACGCACGTGGATTTCACGCACATCTACGGTGCGCTCTCCGCACCGCTGGTCTTATTGCTCTGGTTTTACTGCATCGGCTCGATCTTTCTTTTCGGCGCGGAGTACAGCATCTCGCTCTCGACCGGAAATCTGGCCCTGGCGCGCGAAGAGCTAGAGGTTCATGCGTAAACCGATCGCCCTGCGCCGCATCGCGGCCACATTGTTCTTGATTTCGTCGCTCGCGTTCGTGGCAGCAGCGCCCCCAACGCCCCCACCGTCCCCGGCGCCGTTCGTGCCCTCGTCGCCGCAGCCGACGCCGGCCGTACCCTCAGCCGGACAGGGGCCGGTCGTAGTCGTCTATCCGTTCGACGTGCAGACCGGCGCCGATCCCCGAATCGGCACCGCAATCGCACAGATTCTCGGCCAGGAGATGGCTGCTGCGGGCGGCATTACCGTCCGTCCAATTCCGCAGGGTGTTAAGCGTACGGACTTTCTCGAAAACGCGCGAGCCGCCAACGCCGACTTCTATATCGGCGGCTACGTGACGCCGGTCGGCGACAGCGCCGCGGTTGTCGAACAGGTGGTAAGCGTTGAGAGCGGCGTCATTCTCTTCTCACAAACGGCGCAAGTCTCGACCGTCGCCGACGTCGCTTCGCAATCGCTGCTCGCGCGCTCGCAGATCCTCGCGTTCGTCGGACGCGGAACCGAACAAGTTGGGGCTCAGACGTCGAACACGCCCGCGCCGACTTCCTCGAACGGCGCGCAAGTTCCAATCTCCGGAATCGGCAGCATCGTTGATTCGGTCTTCAAGCATAAGGGTGCCGCGCATTCGCCGACTCCGGGTCCAGCGATTAAACCGACGCGCGGCGTCATCGTCGCGCCAGTTACCGCCTCCGGCGCGGTACAACCCGCAGATCCGGCCAACGCGACGCACGAGCTCTACTTCGCACTCAATCGGAGGTTCAACACCACCATGACCGCCGTTACGTCGCCCGCGGCCCAATCGGCCGATGCGATCTGCGGTACCGATCGCGACAATACTATCGCGACGGGAACGTTAAACGAGGCGTCGGCCGGTCACCGCGGAGCGATTCAGTTCAACCTCATCGTTTACACGTGTTTCGGCGCACCGCTCGACAGCAAGGTCGGTAAGGGCGGTTCGGTCAAAGCGGCCGTCGATTCGGCCGTTGCGGCCTATGCCGCCGCACATCCCGACAACAGTTAGGGGTCTCCGATCAATCAAATAGCCCGGCGGGCGGATCGATGATGATCCGCCGGCCTGCAAGATCGATCTGACGGACGATCGCCCGAACCATCGGTACGAGCCGGCCGGCGACCACTAACATGTCGCTCGCCGGATAGTGCTCGACGCGCTCGACCGTACCGTACTCGCCGTCGTCTAAACCTCGCACCATGCAACCGACCAGATCGGCATCGAGGTACTCCCCTTCGTTCAGCGGCACGTCCCCGCGCGAGGCGTAGAATACCCCACCCGCATAGGCTTGCGCATCCTCCGCATCCTCGACGCCCTCGATTCGGATCAGCAAACGCCCTTTGTGCGCGCGAATATGCGTAAGCCGAACCAGCGAAGACTCTCCGGCACGTTCGCAACGCAGCGTCGCACCGGGAGAAAAGACGATGCGACCCGCGCTGGTCGGGTCGCATTTGAGCTCTCCACGAATGCCGAAAGGCCCGGCTATTCGCCCAACCGCAATAACCTGCCCTGAGTCTGTCGAAGGGTCATCCGCCGGCGGGGTCATCCTCAACACCTTGGGCGGCTTCTTCGCTGTCGAGGATATCGACGGCAACGCGGCCCTCCGCGGTCGCGCGAACGATCGTGCGCAAGGCATGCGCCACACGGCCGCTGCGTCCGATCACTCGCCCCAAATCCTCCGGATCCACGATCAGCTCGATCACCGGCTGGGCGCTCTCATCCACGAAGAGGTCTACCGTTACGCTCTCGGGTTTTTGAACGAGCTTACGCGCGAGAAAGGCGAGCAGCTCGGTAG
>JBAPZS010000351.1:0-3843 GCA_049285355.1 Candidatus Cybelea sp.
GAGCACGGGTGCGATGGCGACGGTAGCGTGCAGATTCGCCCAAACGACGGCGGCCGGAAAGGCCGCATAATACCAGCGGTCGCGCCGCTCGAGGAAGAGCACGAAAACCGCGAGCCCGGCCCAGCCGAGCACTTGGGCGCGAGCGCCGAACGATTCGACGAGCGCCATGCCGCAGAAGAGCAGTGCGATGCCGATTGCATCGGGAGTCGCGGTCTCGCGCGCTCGAGCGTACACGGAGATAAGGATTCCGATCGGCAGCGCACTGACGAGAATCGAGAGCAAGAGGAACAGGTGCTGATTCGTCGCGACGGCTACCGCCAGGCTAAACACCCACTCTTGCGGCACCCACGGAGCGGTCGGAGCCGTGAACGTGCCATCGCCCAACACCGCCGGCAAGTGATGCGTGCGCAGCAGCAGATCACCGAGCCAACGCTGCCAGTACAAGTCGCCGTCGCCGGGCGCATGCAGCGGCCCGAGCGCGAGATACAAACCGCCCCACAGGAAGAGGGCGATTCGGGTGGTGCTCACGGTGTTGGTTCCCTTGTCGTGCTTCGCCCTTCGACTTCGCTCAGGGTGACAAGGCGCTCCCACTCGGAGCGTTCGAGCGCGTGCGCGAGCACGTCCACCGGTTTACCTTGAACGGTTGCACCGCGCGGGAGCGTCCCGTCGGTTTCGAAGCCGCTGCGTTTCAAGACGGCGCGCGACGCGCTGTTCTCCGGAAGACAGTAGGCGCGAATCCGCTTGAAATGCGCGCGATGGAAGCCCTCGGCGATGAGCGCCGCGACCGCTTCGGTTGCGATGCCGCGCTTGCGGTAGGCGCGCACCACGCTGTAGCCGATCTCGGCCGAGGACTTATCGCCGTCGGAGACGCGCAGCGAGACCCATCCCAGCGGCTCGCGTTCGCCCCGAATGTAGTGTACCAACCATTCGAAGCGGCCGGCGGTACCGGGACCGAATCGGCCCGGGCGCGCGCCCACGGCTTTGAGAAACTCTTCGCGATTGAGGTTGGGCAGATCTTGAAAGTCGCGCAGATCGGGCTCTTGCAAGATCTCCCACAACAGCCCGGCGTTCCTGACCGTCACCGGAACGAGCCGCAACCGCGCAGTTCGGATCTCCCTCATCGCGCCGGGCATCCTTGCCGTTCGGGCGCCTTCGCGTGATGGCAAGCCCGATGGATTTGGCTGCCGCCTACACCGGTCGCGCGCCGGCCTGGGTCGATTTCACCGGGACCGTCGCCTCGCCGCCGCGCTTCTTCTATGGTTCGCGCACGCACGCGCTGCACGAGGCGTTCGACGTCACGAGCAGCGCCGGGCCGCTCGAAGTCGTTGATAACGTCGCCATCGCACCGCGTTGTCCGGTACAGACCGGCGACTCGATCGAGATCGCCGGGCAGATGGTGCACGATCCTGGACGGCTGCCGATCGTGCACTGGACGCATCACGATCCGCAGCATACGTGGCGCGGCGGTTTCATCCGCCTGCACGGGAGGGTGTACGCTTAGCGAGGTGCGCTTGCATCTCCAGCAGCTCCGGAATGGTGACGAAGCGATAGCCCTGGCGCTTTAGTGCCTCGATGATTAAGCGCGTGGCGGCGACGTCGGCGCGGCGATCGCATAGACGCGGCGCCGCGTGCACCTTACTGCAGACGATGCCTTGATTGCCGTCGTGGAGATCGATGATCGCACCGTCGCCGGCGTAGCGTAAAACGCGCGCGGCGATGACCTGCGCCGGGGGATCCTCCCAGTCGCCGGCGAGCGGAACCGACCACATCACGGGTGTGTAGCCGAGCTTGCGAACTTCGGCGAGCACGAGCCAGTCGCGGCCGCCGTACGGCGGACGCATGATCCGCGTGTGGAGGCCGGTTGCCGTGAAGATCGCGCGATCGGTGCGCTGAAGCGTTCGGCGCAAGCCGCTCTCATCGTCGAGCACTAAATGATCGTGCGCCCAGGTGTGGTTGCCGAGCGCGTTGCCGTCGCGCACCTCGCGGCGAACGACGCCGGGGTAGACCGCCACCGCGCGGCCCACGACGAAGAAGGTCGCGTGGACGTGCTCCGCGCGCAGCACCGAGAGCAGCTCATCGGTGTACGGCGGATTCGGTCCGTCATCGTAGGTTAGGGCGACGACGCGCTCGTTGCGCGGACCGCTGACGAGGGTCTTGCCGAAGAGCTGATTTCCCGGGCTCTCGACAACCCGGTAGCCCTCGTACGCGACAAAGAAGAGCACGACCAAAACGAGGGCGCCCAGCATCGGCCATCGCCACCTCATGCGATCAACCGTGCGAACCGCGAATGCGTCCTTGCGCGACGGCCACGTTGTGCCGAAACTCGTCGGGCCCGAAGTCACGAAAATCCTTCACGATCTGCTCGTAGCGCGGATCGGCAACCTGCGTGCTGCTCATGTGCACCAGATCGTTCGGCACGCCTTTCGAGAGATCGATCGTGTAGAGGCGCCCCGTCTTCGTCGCCCAGTAGTGCGGATCGGTGAAAGTGACGGTGCGGTCACCCTGTTTGTAGTCGGCCACCTGCTTCACGTACACCGTATAGTGCGCGTCGGCATGCGGCAGCGGGTCTCGGTCAACGATCTGCCAGACACCGTCCTGATCGAGCCGGCCGACGAAGAAGCTCACGTCGTAAATACGCGCCGCCGGCGCGTTAATCGTGATCTGCCGGCCATCGTAGCCGCGAATCGTATACGAAAACGCCGAGACGCCCTCGATGTCGGAGACGCGATACTCTTCCCGCGCGATGGGCGGCTTCGGATACCGAATGATCAGCCGCGCGTACAGCTCGCTCGGCGCTTTCTGGGCGCGGATCGCCGGCCCGAAGCGCCCCATCTCGCCGAAGCCGTAGATCCTCCAGCCCACGACCAGCGTGACGACCGCGACGACGAGGATCAGAAGCTCGATGGGAAAACGCCGCATAAACGCGCCTACTTTGCGGACGCAGACGCTTCCTGGTCGAGGACGCGATTGACCAGCCGGTCGGCCTGGGTGTTCTGCTCGCGCGGCACGTGCGCGATGTCCACCGCCTCGAAACTGCGCAGCAGCACGCGCGCGCGTTGGTAGAGCGGTTGCAGGCCGACATGCTTGACGCGGTACTCGCCGCGCAACTGCTTGACGACGAGCTCCGAATCGAGGCGGATCGCCAGCCGCCGGATTCCACGTTTTTGGGCGGCGAGCAATCCAAGCAGGAGCGCGTTCCACTCCGCGACGTTATTGGTCGCGGTGCCGAGATAGGCGTCCACCTCCTCGATGGTCTCGCCGGAGGTGTCGATGAGCACCGCGGCGCTCGCTGCCGGCCCCGGATTGCCACGAGAGCCGCCGTCTGCAAAGAGCGTCGCTTCCATTTTTTACGGGCTTCGGCGGGGGGATGGCTTAGACCGCCCGCCCGGCGGGTACATGACCGGTCATGAAACAGCTCGCTCTCCTTCAAGCCGCCGCCCTGCTGCTGGGCACCGCCGTCTTCGCAGCGCTGCCGCTCTCCGCGTCGGCGAACATCACCTCGACGTTTTACGGCATCGCGGTCCACGTCTCGACGGAGAACATCAAGGTCGAGGATACGAAAACCAAGCAGACGATGAGCTTCGCAATCGTGCCGAAGTTCGACCAAGTCTTCTCGGCCGACGGCAAGACGACGTATCAGATGAGGAAGGTCAAGGCCGGTCAATACGTCGGCATCGTCTACGATCGCAAGGCGCTGGGCATGGCGCACGCCGACAAGATCTATCTAATGGACAATGCGGACGAGAGGATCGGCGCGCAGTAAAACCCTACGACGCGGTCATCCCGAACGGCGCCGCGGCGTCGCGAGTTGCTTTAGGCGCCAGGCTGCGGCGTAGGTATACC
>JBAPZS010000352.1:0-5371 GCA_049285355.1 Candidatus Cybelea sp.
CGATCGTGACGAGCCGCCCGCTCACGCAGCGGCTCAGCCTGGGGCTGGAGTACGACGGCACCGACGAGCGCGCGTTCGACACCGGCGAGCTCGACTCGCAGTGGCTGCGGCGCATCTCGTTAGGCTACAACATCTCGACCGAGAGCAGCTTCAGCTTGGAGCTGCGCGACATCAATGGCTACGGCGGTTTCGCAACCCAGATCGGCAACAACCTCGCCGTGGCGTACCACCAGCGATTTCCGGCCGGCAACGAGCTCTTCATCAACTTCGGAAGTCCCGCTGCCGGCGCGACGATCAATCGCCTTATCGTGAAGTTCGTCTTACACGAAGGGGCGGATGCCGGAACCTAGGGCGGCGACGTGCCTCCCAGCGACGACTTCATCGAAGCCTTGAACTGCGTCTGCTGCGCCGGCGTCATGACACCGTAGATGCCTTTGAGCAGTTGCTCTTGCGCCGTCTTCTTCTGGGCGGCGTCGGCGTTAGCCGTCTGGGTTTGGTACTGCTCAACCATCGGCTTGATTTCCATCTTCTGCTTCATCGTGAGGTTCGCGCTCTGTATCGCCGTCTTTACGGCGGCTTGAACCTTGCTCGGATCCGTCGAGCCCATCTGCGCGACGGTCATCGCGCTCGAGGGTTGTGCCATTGCGCCGAGCGGAAATGCTAATGAAAACGGTATCGCCAAAACGGCGATGGGTCGTAATATATTCATGATGCTTGCTTTGAACTTGATGCGGCGGAGTCCGCCTTTCTTTTTTGTAATTGCGGCCGCGATTGCTGGCTGCCCCTCGCTTGCTAATACGCCGCGCTGCGGTACTGCGATGCCCGCCGGCACGCAAACGAAGGTGGTCTCCGCCGAGAACGCGTTCGGCTTCGCGCTGCTGCGTGCGACGATGCACGGGGGGAACGTCTTCATCTCGCCCTTTAGCGTCGGGCAGGCGCTGGGCGTCGTATACCTCGGCGCGCGCGGCGATACGGCCCAGGCGTTCGTCAAGAGTTCCGTCGTGCCGTCGGTGGATTCAGCCGACTACGCATGTGCATCGCAGAATCTGCGGGCCGATCTGCCGCAACCCGATGCCGACGTCATGCTGCAGTTTGCAAACGCGCTGTGGCTCCGGCAGGGGCTGACGCTCAAGAGCGGTTTTGTGCAAAGCGCGCACGACGCATTCGGCGCCGACGTGAGCGCGCTCGACTTCGCGAGCCCGGATGCGCTGCGAACGATCAACGGATGGGTGAGTCAGCAGACAAAGGGGCATATCCCCACGATTCTCGACTCGCTCGGAAACGCCGAAGCGATAATCACCAATGCGGTCTATTTCAAAGGTGCTTGGGCAAAGGTGTTTTCGGCGTCGCAAACCGCGCCCGAACACTTCGCCGGCTCGACCGGCGTAACGACGGTTCCATTCATGCGGCAGACCGGGACGATGTCGTACTACGCGGGGTCCGGCTATCAGCTCGTGCGCCTCGGTTATGCGGGCGATCGCTTTGCGATGTACGTCGTGCTTCCGGCGCGCGGGGGCGGCCTCACGATGGCCGGCTCGCTCGCGCAGACGTTCGCCGACGCGCTCGCGCACGCGACTCCGCGTCGCGTCGAGCTGCACCTGCCGAAGATGCACCTCGCCTACGACGTCAATCTCGTTTCGCCGCTGTCGAGTTTGGGCTTAGGCGTCGCCTTCTCCGACCGCGCCAACTTCAGCGGCATCAGCGACCTTCCGATGAAGATCACCGGCGTCATCCACAAGACGACGCTCGATGTCGACGAAAAGGGGACGACCGCGACCGCGGCCACGGCGGTGGTGATGGAAGCGACGGCGATCTACGAGCCGCCGAAGCCGCCGGTCGTCGTAAAGGTCGACCATCCGTTCTTCTGCATCATCCGCGACGATAGCAGTGGCGCGTTGCTCTTCCTTGGCGCGATCGCCAACCTCAACTCCTAATAAGTATCCCGAATCTGGTAGAGAAAATACCCGCTGCCCGAGGTTCCGATTACATAAATAAGCGCGTGCTCGTAGTCAGCTCCGAGCGCCACGATTCGGACACCCGAGGGTCCCGTTATGGTTTGCAGTAGCGCCCCAGCGGTGCCTTCGCGCACTTCCATAGAGTTTTCGCCTGCACTGAGATAAATATGATTGAGGTGCGGATTGACGGCCATGAAACTTGGCGTATACGAAAGTGTCACGGTTCTTTCGATCGCTTCACTGCTTCCGTTGACGATATTCAGTCCGTTGGTGGCTTGCGCGTACAGTGCGTCGGTGACGGTGTTGACACCAAGGGCGAGGCCGAACGAGGTGGGGCTAAGAGCGAACGATGCTAAGGGATTGATCTCAAAGTTGCCCACGCTATTATCGAAGTAGTATTTGCCGGTCACCGGATTGAGGACACTGATCCCTCCCATGACGCCCCCGCTACTGATAGGGCCGGCAACGACGGCGTAGGTGTCGGCGTTTATCGCCCACACGGGATCGTTACCCGGACCGCACTGCGCCGCGACCCACGCATAGCGGCGAGACGCATCTACCCAGCTAGTGATTGGGCAATCGCTCAGCGAAACGTTCGCGGCCTCAGACAACGTGCTACCAGAATACACTTCCACGTCCCCACCGTAGAGTCCGGGAAGCCAGACGTTGTGCGTCTGGGAATCCACGTTGTTCGCTCCTCCGAATCCGTTGACGGTTGAAAGGATCGAAAGAGACGATCCGCCCTTCACCACAGTCGTATGGTTGCCGCTTATATTGATTCCAGAACTGACGTAGATCTGATTGAGCGCTGGGTCTACGGCCATGTAGCAGCACGAGGCGGACCCGATCCTAATTGGCTTAACTGCATTTGGCATCGCGGATCGCAAAGATCTTGAAGCGTTCTGAGCGTGCGCGTGCTCAACGCTCTGCGGTACGGCGGGCCCCACGAGGGCGCTGCCGTTGGCGCCAGCCGTCAGACCCAAGCTCGTCGGAGATTGCCCGCTATCTGCGCCGCCGCATGCGGATAAAAGAGCGGCGACAAAGCACGCGCCGGCGAGATGGCAAAGACGTTTCATCAAGTCACTCGACTTTCTTAGAAGGTACTTGGCCACTGTGCGCCGTCCTGCCGGCTTTGTCAATGGTTGTTCCGAGTCAAATCGCGTTTGTGGTGGGCCTGGTAGGATTCGAACCTACGCGCAACCAGTTATGAGCCGGCCGCTCTACCGCTGAGCTACAGGCCCGCACGATCTCCGCTTACAGACGAACGCCGAAAAACCTTGGCGCCGGGATAGTGTGCGGCCGGGCCGAGTTGCTCTTCGATCGCCATCAAGCGGTTGTATTTTGCGGTACGATCGCTACGAGAGAGAGAACCGGTTTTGATTTGACCGGCGTTGGTTGCGACGGCCAGATCGGCGATCGTCGTGTCCTCGGTCTCACCGGACCGATGCGAAATCACGACGCCGTAACCGGCGTTGCGGGCCATCGCGATGCAATCCAGCGTCTCCGTGAGCGTTCCGATTTGGTTGACCTTGATGAGGATGGCGTTGGCGACGCCTTCGGCGATTCCGTGCTCGAGAAACGTCATGTTCGTAACGAAGAGATCATCGCCGACCAACTGAATGCGATTGCCGAGCGCCGCGGTCAGCTGCCGCCAGCCGTCCCAGTCGCTCTCGGCGAGCCCATCTTCGATCGATACGATCGGGTAGCGATTGCATAACTCCGTATAAAGAGCGATCATGTCGGCGGCGGTGGCGGCGCGGTCGCTGGAGAGCGGATAGTATTTGCCGTCCGCGTAGAACTCGCTCGAGGCCGGATCGAGTGCGATCGCAACGTCGGTTCCGGCGCGATAGCCGGCACGGTCGATCGCTTCCATGATTAGATCGAGCGCCGCTTGCGGCGTCTCTAACGGCGGCGCATAACCGCCTTCGTCGCCGACCAGCGTCGGCAGGTCGCGATCGTGCAAGATTCGCCCGATCGCGTGGAAGACTTCCGAGCCGCAGCGAACGGCTTCCGCTTCACTCGGTGCGCCTAGCGGCACGATCATACACTCTTGAAACTGCAGCGCGCCCTCGGCGTGCTTGCCGCCGTTGATCACGTTCATCATCGGAACCGGTAGCGTCGCGGCCGCCGGGCCGCCGAGATACCGGTAAAGCGGCATCGAGAGACTCGCCGCCGCGGCGCGCGCCACCGCGAGTGAAACCCCCAAGATCGCGTTGGCGCCCAGCTGTGATTTGTTCGGCGAGCCGTCGAGCTCGATCAGCCGCTGGTCGATCTCGCGTTGCGCGGTTGCGTCCAGGCCTTCGATCGCCGGGCCGATGATATCGTTGACGGCGCGCACGGCATCGCGTACCCCTTTGCCGCCGTAACGCTGCTTGTCGCCGTCGCGCAGCTCGACGGCCTCGTTCGCGCCGGTCGAGGCGCCCGACGGTACCATTGCCTCTTCGACCGCACCGAAGTTCGTGGCGACCGTTACGGCGACGGTCGGATTTCCTCGGGAGTCGAGCACTTCGCGGGCGCGAACGCCTTCGATCGAGGGATCCCCGCCGCCGCGCAGCGATTCGAGCGACACGCTTACTCTTTTACTCTTTGATCCAGCGCTCGAGATCGTGACGCCGCGAAACGAAATCCTTGTCTTCGAAGAATATCGGCAGCTCGCGCTCGGCGCTCGCGGCACTGTCGCTGCCGTGCACGAGATTGCGGCCGATCGCCTGCGCGAAGTCGCCGCGGATCGATCCGGGCGCCGCAGCGAGCGGATTGGTCGCGCCGATCAGCTGACGGCAGCCGTCGATGACACCCTCCCCTTCAACGGCCATGGCGACAAGTGGGCCACTCGTGATGAACCCGACCAAGTCGTCGAAGAATTTTTTGCCGCGATGTTCGGCATAGTGCTCGCGTGCGCGTTCGCCGTCGAGCTGCATCAGCTTCATCGCCGAGATCACGTAACCGCGCCGCTCGATGCGCGCGGCGATCTCGCCGACCAGTCCGCGCGAAACGGCGTCGGGCTTGCAGAGGACGAGCGTTCGTTCGATAGCCATAGGAACGCGTTACGGCGTGCCCTTCGGCGTGGCCTCTGCCGGGAGTACGCAATCGGGTGCCCAAGGAGTAGCGATGCCATACGAAAACGTGGCTCGGGAGTTGGCCGGTACGCTCTTCGCGTCGATCGCGTACGTGGAAGAGACTGGGAGCACGAACGCGGATGCATCGGCACTGCTCGGCGACGAGCGCTTTGGCGGCTACACGATCGTCGCGGAGTTCCAGCGGCAGGGCGCCGGGCGTAAAGGCCGGGCATGGGACGCGATGCCGAAAACGTCGCTGCTCTTCACGACGATCTTGCCGCACGCGATTCCGACCAAGAATTTATGGCTCGTGCCATTTTGGGTTGCCGTCGCGGTGCGAACGGGGCTGCAGGAGTGCGG
>JBAPZS010000353.1:0-2783 GCA_049285355.1 Candidatus Cybelea sp.
CCCGCTGCCGCTGGCGGGATTCCGTCTGGCGTCGGATACGGACCTGCCGCCGATCGAAAAGGACGTGTACGATCAATGGGCGGCGGCAAACGGGGGTGGCACGTCAGTGCCGCAGCAGCGGCGTTAACGCTAGTCCGTTGAGTACGAACTGGACGGCAAGCGCGGCAAGAATGATGCCGAGGAGCCGGCTAACGACGTGAATGCCGGTCGTCCCTATCACCCGCATTAGCATCGTAGAAGCGCGCATGCAGAGCCAGGTAACGAATAAAGCAACGGCGTACGCGAGCGCGACGATAATAAGATCGACCCGGTCGCCTCGCGCGAGATTGACCAAGAGCAGCACCGTAGCGATCGTTCCGGGCCCGGCAATCATCGGCACGGCCAACGGAAAGACCGCCGGGTTTTCGTTCATGGCGGCCTCGCGTTCTTCGGCCTCGGTGCGCTTAGCGCCGGTGGGACGCGCGAATAGCATGTCGATCGCGATCAAGAAAAGCAGAATGCCGCCGGCTATCGTAAAGGCGGGCAGCGTAATCCCCAAGTAATCCAGAATGAGGCGGCCGACCACGCCCATGAAGAGAATCACCACCGCCGCTACGGTCACCGCTTGATCGATGATCTGATTGCGCCGCTTCGGCAGGTCGCGAACCGTCGCCCCGAGCGTCATGGGAATCATGCCGATCGGATCGATGATCGTAAATGCGGTCGCAAATGCGGTAGCGACGAATCGGACGTCCATAGTGCGACGACAGGGTATCGTTTCCGTGAGGCAAACGTCAAGCGTTCTATGCTTTTGGCGCGTGAGGGCCCGTGCAGCGAGCTGTAACGATCGAGGACTTGCGACGCCTTGCAAAGCGGCGGCTCCCACGCGTTATCTTCGACTATATTGACGGCGGGGCCGACGGCGAGGTCACGTTGCGCGAGAACTGCCACGTCTTCGACCGCGTGCGCTTTCGCCCGCGCAACGCCGCCGCGATGGGCGCCTGCGAGCTGCGCACTACGGTACTCGGAACGGCGGTCGAGCTTCCGTTTCTGCTCGCGCCGGTCGGCAGCAGCCGTCTGTTCTTTCCCCGCGGCGAATGCGTTGCCGCGGCGCAAGCCGGTTCGGCGGGAACGGCGTACGTTCTCTCGACCCTCTCGGGCTGCCGGCTCGAAGAGGTTCGGGCCGCCACCGCCGGGCCCGCGTGGTATCAGCTCTATCTCATCGGCGGACGCGATGTCGCTGCGGCGGCAATCCAACGTGCGCGAGCCGCCGGTTTCGGCGCGCTCGTCGTGACGATCGACACCGCAGTGGCCGGACAACGCGTGCGCGATCTTCGCAACGGTGCACGCGAGCTCTCCGCCGGCAAGCTGCCGCAGATGCTGCCGTTCGTTCCGCAGCTGCTCGCGCGTCCCGCCTGGCTCTTGGATTGTCTGCGCGACGGCGGAATGATGAAGTTTCCCAACGTCGTGATCCCGGGGCAAGGTCCGATGGCGTACGAGGACGTGGGTGCCGCGCTCGAGCGCTCGACCGTCACGTGGGAAGATATGGCTTGGATTCGCGATGCCTGGCAGGGCCCGATCGTGATCAAGGGCGTCCTCACCGGCGAAGACGCGCGCCGGGCGCTCGATGCCGGGGCCGCTGCGATCGTCGTCTCCAATCACGGCGGCCGCCAACTGGATTGCGTTGCCCCGACGCTGGTCGCGCTTCCCGAGATCGTCGAGGCCGTTGCGGGTCACGCCGAGGTCTATCTCGACGGTGGTATTCGCCGTGGAAGCGACGTGGTCAAGGCGTTGTGCTTAGGCGCGCGCGCAGTGCTCGTGGGGCGTGCCTACGCCTACGGACTCGGAGCGGCCGGAGGTGCCGGCGTCGCAAGAGCCATCGAAATTCTCCGCACCGGCGTCGTTCGCACGATGCGACTGCTTGGATGCCAGAGCGTCAGCGCCCTCGACCGGTCCTACCTTGGTTAAGCGCGTAGTCTCTCTCAGTCGCTTCGCAATCGGACTGGCGGCGGCGATCTGCGCCATTGGTCAGCCGGCGCGCGCTGCGGAGTTTGACGTGCCGCCGGCGCCCCACCACTTCGTCACCGATAACGCGGGAGCGCTTTCGGATTCAACGCGTAGCGCACTCGAGAGCCGGTTGCACGATTATTCGACGAAGACGGGGCACCAAGTCATCGTCTGGATCGGCGACAGCACCGGGGACGTTCCGCTGGAAACGTTCACGGCCGAAACGGCACATTCGTGGAGAGTCGGACGACGCGCTTACGACGACGGAGTCGTCCTCTTTCTGTTCATGCGCGATCACAAAGTGCGAATCGAGGTCGGTTACGGGCTCGAGGGCGATCTCACCGACGCCGACGCCAAGCGCATCATCGATGGGAAGGTCGTGCCGGCCATGCGCGCGGGCGACCCGGACCGGGCGGTGACTGACGGCGTCAACGCGATCCTCGCGACGATCTCCGGCGGCTCACAGGGCGGGACGCAGAGCAACTCTCCGCTTCAATCGGCACTCGCAACGGCGGCAGTACTTCTGCCGATGATCCTTATCTTTGGATTCTTCGTGATCTTTGTGCTGATCGTAATCTTTGCGCGCAAAACCTCCGGGCGTGGTGGCGGCGGAGGTTCGGGCGAAACGTTCATGTCGAGCAGTAGCGACGACGATACGAGCTCCAGCGACGACGACTTCGATGCGGGCGGCGGCGACTTCGGCGGCGGGGGCGCCTCGGGAAGCTGGTAAACCCGGGCGTGGTCGAAGCGCCCTGCCCACCGCGGGACCGGACGCTTCGACTTAGACCGCCTCACCC
>JBAPZS010000354.1:0-1942 GCA_049285355.1 Candidatus Cybelea sp.
GTGCTCGCAACCGCGCGCTCAACCGGCGAAGGCTTCGGTGCCGGCGCGGCATCGCCGCGAGAGCTGGAGTCGCCGGCCTCTTGGACGGAGGCTACCGCGGGCGCTGCCGGCATATTGGTTGCCAACGTAACTCTGGTCGCCTGCGGACTCTGCCGTACCTTTACGAGCGCGACGTGATGGGTGAAGTTGAGCGAGGGCGACACGTTATGATGCGGAGCGGCCGCGCGCGGACGCGGTGCGGGAGGACGCGGCCGAACGATTTCAAGCCGCGCAATGTGCGTAAAGCTGATGGTCTCTACCGGCGGGGAGTCGGCGATCGTCCAAGCTAACGCCGGAATACAGATCGCGGCAACGATGTGGATCGCAACCGAGCCGATCGTTGCTCGCTCCATCCGAATCCGGGCGCCTGCTGCCGCAGTCATCTTCCAGTCTCTCCTGCCCTCGCAACGCTCGGCGGCCGGGGGCCGTGACTCCTTCTTAGCCCGTGCTTTCTGCGCCCCAGACGTCCCAGCCCTTGGCCTCGGTTCGAGCGAAAAGCTCGATGCGCGGCCGGTGGCCGCACAGGCGCTCGATCATCGTTCGAAAGATTGCCGGCTTCTCGCTGTGCGCGCCGCGCGGGTGCAAGACGACCTGCGGCTGCGCCAGGTCCAGAATGGGAAACGGCCGTCCGGTCTTGTTGGTCGTCGCGACGAGCAACAGCTCCGACGTCGGCTTGGTGAAAGTGGGCGGAATGCCTTGACCGGCGATGATCTCGCCGCGCTGGTTGATCTTGACCCAGACGTAGGCGACGCCGCGGTAGTGGAGCTTCCACGCATGGATCAGCTCGAATGCAAAGTCTAGCCGCGGACACGTTGCCCAGATAAAGACGGCCGCGCGCTTGCTGAGCATCTGACGCACGTCGATCGCCGCCAGCTCCGGCAACGACATCAATGGATAGTGCTTGCCTGCAGCTGCATCTTTGACGGGGCTTCCGTAGTAGTACCAAGGCGGATCGACGTATACGATATCGTAGCGTTTGTTTGGAAGCGGCGGTATTACGAGATGCGCGGGCGCCGCTTGACGCGCCGCAAGGCGTCGCGCATGTCCTCCATCCCTCATCGAAGCAACGATGCAGCGACGAGCGCGCCGCACAGCGTTGCCGTCACGTTGACGGCATCATTTTGGATCCAGCGCACGCCTCCCCGCATCGCAGTGACCGATCCGCAGCGATGCTGCGGCGTCTCGCACTCGCAGCGACACGCCGGGCACCACCACCGTGCCTGAAGGCTCGCACCGACGATCGAGTCGAGCAGCGCGCCCGCAATGCCGCCGAAGAGCACCGGCAGAAGCGGCGCGACCTGCACGAGCGCGGCAACGCTCGCCACGCAGAGCGCACCGGCGATGGTCGCCGCGGTTCCCAGCAGCGTGACGCCGCCCGAAAGCCCCGTTTCGAGCGGGCGAAAAGTCAAAATTGAAACCGGCGGACGCCGCGACAACGTACCGATCTCCGTACCCCACGTGTCGGCAGATGCGGCGGCAAACGCGCCCGCGAATGCCGCCGCAAACGGGACGCGCCAACCGAGCGCGGCGAGCGCACACACCGCTGCGATTCCGCCGTTGGCCAGGACTTGCCATGCGTTGCGGGGCGCCGGTTTTTCTGCGCCGCGCAGCGCGGACTTGCGCTCGCGTCCGAGGCGCGTGAGCAGCGATGACGGTACAAAGAACGCGAGTAGCACGAAAGCGCTTTGCCACCCTCCGGCACCAAAGACGATCGCTCCGACCGCAAATGCCGCGAGCGCGCCATCGGTCGAGAGGGCGCGGACGCGATAGGCTGCAAACGCGATAGCGGCGGCGAGGAGCGCGCCGGCCGCAAACTGCATCATCGCGGCGCTGCGTAGAAACGTTCGAGCGCGGCGAGCAGGCCGGCGGTCGTAAAAACGGGTGCGACGACGTCGACCTTCAG
>JBAPZS010000355.1:0-1657 GCA_049285355.1 Candidatus Cybelea sp.
GGGCGTAAAGTTTTCACTGTCGACCGAGAGCGACTGCGGGGGTTCGTCTTGAAAGAGCAACGACTCTTCGCGGGCAAAGACGACATAATCGGCACCCGTTCGCACCTCGAACGGAACGGATTGGTCCTCAGCTACCGCGGGCGCGCGCACCGTGATTCCATCGGCTAGCGCCTGGTTCACTGCGAGGTCGCGCGCCTGCGATCCCGAGAGCGGAAGGATCGGCGAGAGCGCGCGCATCGTCGCGGCAAACTCCTCCGGAACTCGGGTGGGCGGATCGAAGCGAGCTTCGCCCCGCGCCATCGCGTCGACGTCACCGAGATACGCGTCGGTGAAGCTCGGCGCGGCGCTCACCACCGGGTGATTTACGCCGTAGACCAGCGGCAGAGCCCCGTTCAGACGATAGGCGCGCAGCGCGCCGTCGGAACGCTGCGGCACCGCGCCCAGGACGCGATGCAGCAGATCGTGCGTGAGCGTGATGCTGTTAAAGCGCACCTCGCCGGGCGAGCTAAAATCGATCGCCGGAATGAAATCGTCGCGTTGAAGGAACGTGTCGACGCCAAGCACGCGATAAATGTCGGCGGCAAAGGGAAGCCCTTCGCGCATCGCGCGATAGGCTCGCCGTACCCACGCATCGCTGCCCTCGGACGGCTCGCTTCCCAGCAATCCGTAAACCAGCGGGCGATCGATTAACGAATTCTCGATATAGAACTGCGGGTTTCCCCAATCGTACTGCTCGAGATACTGGGTCGGGAGGAGAGCGACGCGGTGCTGGTCGTCGGTTCCCACCAGCGCGCTCTCGCGATACTCCCAGCTCGGCAGCACCGAGCCGGGATAGTTCATCTTGTTCACCAGCACCGGTACGAAAGCCAGAATCGGAACTGCGATCAACAGCGCGGCGGCGAAGGGTACGGCCCAGGTTAGACGTCTTTGCTGCGACGTCGTGAGTCTCGTCAGGCCTTCGCGCAGTGAGGCGAGGAGGGCATAGGTTGCGAACGCGTACAGCCCGCTCAGACCGAACTCGACGCCCGCGACCCATTTGTACGAGAAGCGGAACATCTGAAAGCCCGGGAGATAGCGATATAACCCGTCGTATATCGGCGTCGTAACGGCATCACCGAGCGCGTCGTGATAGTATCCGACGACGATCGGAACCGAAACCATCGTCGCGACGAGGAAATAGAGCGTGATCGGACGCTGGTTTCGCTTGAAGACGATAGCGCAGAACGCGACGATCGGAACGAACCAGAGTAACGCGCTGAAGAAGCCCTGCTGGTACGGCGGCGACCACGGGAAGTAGGCGCGGCCTCCGTACGAGATGAAGGTGGCCCAGTGACCTAGCCCGCGCAGGACGTTGTCGAACGACGTCGCCGCGTTGTGCAGCGACGGGGCTTCGCTAAGCACGCCGTTGAGCCAGACGCCGTGGAAGTAATCAACGAACGGTACGATCCAGTAGAGGTTGACCGCAACGGTCGCAACGCAGGCGGCGGCGACGAACGGCAGCGCGCGGTTCAGGGCGAGCCTCGGGCGCGGATCGAAGAGGACCATGAGGACGACGAAGAGTGCAAGCAAGATTGCGTTGATCGCAACCAACGGCGGATTGGTCCCGCCGCCGACGAGCACGAGTAATGCGATGCCCAGTGCCGCCCGCCAAGCGTTA
>JBAPZS010000356.1:0-3209 GCA_049285355.1 Candidatus Cybelea sp.
ACCGTATACTCTCGCGTCGCTCAGGACCTAACGCAGATGAAAGGCTGCCTCGCGGAAGGCTTTCCGTTCGTCTTCGGCTTTACGGCGTACGCGTACTTCGAGTCCAGCGCGGTAGCCAAGAGCGGCATCGTGCGCCTCCCGACGACCAACGATAAGACGATCGGCGGGCACGCCGTCATGGCGGTGGGATACGACGACAAGGCGCAGACGTTTCGCATCCGCAACTCCTGGGGAGCCTCGTGGGGCCAGCGCGGATATTTCACGATGCCGTATGCCTATCTGATGAGCCCTCGGCTCGCTAGCGATTTCTGGACCATTCGTAACGCGAGCTGACGCGTCCGGCTGACGCGCAAACCGCCCGGCTACCGCCGAAGAGGACGGCAAGTCCGCACGCCGATGTGAACATCCGGCGGTTGTCATGCGGCACACCCTGGACGAATGCATAGCTTTGGGCGGTTCCTGCCGGATGCCGGCGGCCGATGTACGCGATGAAGTATTTAGCTCGCGCGAAACGGTACGGGCCCTGCGCTTCGCCGCCGCAGGACCGATCGAGGTCATCCTCCTTCGGATCGGTGTCGGCGGTTCCCATGAGGTACGTAACGTCCCGGTTGACGTAGTGGGCCTCGAGTTGGGCGGCGCTTCCGCTCACGTACCGCGGCGCGTTAGGGAGCCCATAGCGCCATTCGTCGAAGCCGGCGCAGCCGTGCTGTGGAACTGGGCGCCAATCGGAAAAGTAGAAGTACGACGATGGATTGGAGACGACGAGATGCACGGGAACGCGCGCGCCGGAGTTCAACTGTGACGCCTTGCCGACGACGGCGTAGCGCTGGACGATCTGGCCGCCCGCCGAGTGTCCGGCGATGACGATCTCGCGCAAGTGCGGAAAGCGCCGTGCGTCCGAGAGGCGCGCGACGATCGCATCGAACACGTCGTACGTACTGATCGGGGCCGGCGCAACGGCATCGGAGCCGCCGGGCCACTTGCCGGTCCAATACAGCGTGTGCGGTGAAACCTTTTGCCCGGCCAGGTCGTCCTGCTCGACAAACTGGGGCGCAATGACGATCGTCTCGTTTAGGACGTGCGCGGCGTCCGCCGCGATCACACCAGTGTCATAGTAGTAATCCGCGTCGCGCAGCACGCCGTGTACGATGACGATGGCCCGCGTTACCGACGGGTCGCCGTCGAGCGATGCCGTTCCAAAGTACCGCGCGTATCCTCTGCCGAGCGCCGTGGTGACGAGAAGCTGCCGATCGGCGAGGCGGCCGGAGTTGTCGGGCTGCGGAGTCGTAGTAACCGGTACGACGACCCCCAACAGGACGACGACGAGTGCTACGGCGAGTACGCGGATCAGACGTAATCCTGCAGCGTGAGCTTTACCGTGCGACGCGTTCCGTCTTTGCTCGCGAGCTGGAGCGTTACGACGGTTCCGGCCGGCTGTGCGAGCAGTTTTCGGACGTCGCCCAAGAGCATCGTGCCGGCCGGCGATCCGTTAATCGCGTCGATCACATCGCCTTTGACGATGCCCGCGCCGGCGCCCGGTGTGCCCGAGCGCGAGTCGACCACGACGATGTTGCCGGCGTGCTTGACGAGGAACAATCCGGAACGTTCGTAGGCATCGGCTTGCGTGAATGCAGCGTTCGGAACGAGCGTCATGGTTTCGTTGCCGTAATCGAACGTGACGGTGAAGCGCCGCAGCAAGTTGCCGCCGATATTTGCGGCGACGAATGGTGCGGTGAGCGCGCCGGTGTTCTGCTCGGGGTAGTCGGCCACGAGATTCGTCAGTTGCAGATCGTCGATGCCGACGGTTTGCAAGCGCCCGAGCCTGCCCATCGCGGGTCCGCCGACGCCGAAGCCGTCGACGCCGACAGCCGTCATCGTCGCGGGTGCGACCTGCGGATGCGCGGCAAGAAACGGCGTCATGAAGCTGATCGTGTCGCGCGCGCCGGTATCGATGGTGCACTCACCGGGAATGCCGTCAATGGTGCACGCGATCTGCGGCTGCGTACCGTAGAGCACGAACGGCACGACGTGACCGCCGGCAGGCGGTTGAGTGCTTGCGGGCATGCTCAGCACGACGCGCGAGCCGGCGTAATCGAAGGTCGTAACGTAGCGCGCAAGGACTTCCCAGCCGATCAATCCGTCGACCGGGCGGCCGGCCGAGATGCCGAAGCCTTGGCGGGTCGGCGCGACCGCGAAGATCTGATCGGTAAGCACCGCGTCACCGACCTGAAGTTTTGCGACCCGGGCGAAGCTAATCGATACGGTCTGCGAGCCGACGCCGTTACCCTGTGCCAAGCCGCTACCGAGCGCGCCGATCTCTTTGGCGACTGCCGGATCGACGATGTTCGAACCGCCGGAATCGAAGATGAAACGATACGGCCCTTTGCCGTTGAGCATAACGTCGAGGTAGACGTGATTCTCGACGAGCTCGATCGGAACGGTCGTCGACGCCTTTCCATCTTGCATCGAAAAATCGCTGGGCTTGGTTTGCGGCCGGGCCAGCGCGGCTTGCGCGCCGGGCGGGTCGAACGCGACACTCGTCACTTGCGTATCGGCGTTGTTCCCGTCGCTCGACTCGGAGTGGAGCGTATAGGCAAAGTTCAGGCCATTAACGCGACGATAGCCCGAGAGCGTCAGCGCTGCGGTCGTGAAGCCGTTGACGAAGAGCGCGCGTGCCGGGAGATGCGTCGTGCGGTCGAACCACAGCTCGAAGGGCACTTTCGATCCGACGGGCTGAATCTTCAGCGCGTCGTACGCGCGACCGCCGTCGGTTTTCGCGCCGAGCCACGAGACGGCGGCTCCGCCGGCCTGCGGCTTCCAGAGTGCGTAGCTTTCAAGATAGGCCTGATTGATCTCCGACGCGCGATCGCTGTCGCCGCCGGCGTTCCAGACAAGCTGCGATTGGTCGCCGCTCCAGACGACGCTTCCATCGTAGCCGTCGAGCTGGGCGAGCTGCGCGAGCTTCGCCGTTTCGGCAAAGTGCCCGGTGCGCAGATCGACGTACTGGGTCTGCGTGCCGTTGAGTCCAACGGCAGAAACGGTCGCGTCGATCCGCATCGTGTCGACCGCCGCTAGGGATGCGACCCCGAGCGCCTTTCCGGAGGCGGTAATGAGTTGAGTCGTCCGGGGGTCGGTCGCAGCGGCATGCGAGACGGCCGCGGTCAGACAGACCGCGGCGACAAACGCGCCGGCAGTGGGGCGTAAGAGAT
>JBAPZS010000357.1:0-4749 GCA_049285355.1 Candidatus Cybelea sp.
TACTGGTCCCACGGGTCCGGCAGCGCGTGCTTGAGCGAAAGGCTGACTTTCTTTGCGTCCGGATCGAACTTCATGATCTCGACTTGGACGACGTCGCCGATCTTCACGACTTCCGACGGGTGCTTGATGCGCGAATACGAGAGCTCGCTGTTGTGGATCAGTCCGTCGATTCCGCCCAGGTCTACGAAGGCGCCGAAATCGGCGAGACGCACGACAACCCCTTCGCGAATTTGCCCGACCTCGAGCGTATCGAGAAGCTCCTGCTTCTTTGCTTGAAGCTCTTCTTCCAAAACGAGGCGCTGCGACAGAACGACGCGATGGCGTTTGTGGTCGAGATCGATCACCTTCAATCGCAGATGCTGACCGACCAGTTCGTCGAGATTCCCGACGGGCTGGCGACGGATCTGCGAGGCGGGAACGAATCCCCGCATTCCGAGATCGACCAGGACGCCGCCCTTGACGACTTGCGTCACCGTCGCCTCGTTCACCTCATCGCGATCGTGGGCTTCGATTACTTTCTCCCAGGTCTTCAGCGCGCGGGCGCGGCGCTCCGAGAGAAAGAGCGTTCCGTCCATCTCATCGATTCGATGCACCATCACTTCGATGGTGTCGCCGACCTTTATGAGCTTGTGGTCGATCGCGAGCGAAAGCTCGCGAAAGGGAAGGACGCCTTCGGACTTACCGCCGACGTCGACCAGCACTTCGTCTTTGTCCTTTTGGACGACCGTGCCGGTGAGAACCTGTCCTTCGTCGAGGACCTTGAGCGATTCTTCGTAGAGCTGCTGTTCGAGCGCTAGTTGATCTTCCTCGTGAGCGATGGGAGCGACTTCAGTTGTTGAGATGTTGAATTTCCTACCTTTATATATTTTTTATCGTTGGCAGCGCCGGCACCACCAGGTTCCGCGCTGCGCCACGACGGTTCGCACGATTTTGCTGACACCGCACCGCGAGCAGGGCCGCCCCGCTTTACCGTAGACCGCAAGGTCGTTTTGAAAACCGCCCCTGAGGCCTTCGGCGTCCACGTAATCGTCGACGCTCGTTCCGCGCATCTCGACGGCGCGTTGCAAAACGCCAACGATGGCGTGACGTAAGCGACCGGCGGCCGCTTTCGTCAATGCCCGCGCCGGCCGGTTCGGACGAATCCGAGCCTCCCAGAGCGCTTCGCACGCATAGATGTTTCCGATGCCTGCGATGCGCCGCTGATCGAGCAAGAAAGCCTTGATCGGGCTCATCCGCCCCGACAGCATACCGATAAAGGCCTCCTCTGTAAAGCCGTCGGAGAGCGGCTCCACGCCGAGTTCGCCGTCCCACGCTTGCCCCGCCTCAACGAGGCGCATGCGCCCCAGGGTCCGCACGTCTGCGAAGTTCAACCGAGCGCCATCGGCGAAATGCAGGACCACGTGCGAGCGAGGGTACTCGCTCCGAGCGCGCGAGGTTACCACGAGGCGCCCGGTCATTCGGAGGCCGACGACCAGCGACTTGCCTGAATCGAGCTCGATCACGGCGTACTTGCCGCGACGGCGGACAGCGACTATCCGCTGCCCGGCGAGCGAGTTCTTGAAGTTCACGCCCGGGGGTGCGGCGGTCACACGCGCGAGTCTGACGTCTACCGATGCGATCGTCTTTCCGACGACGGATCGCTCTAAACCGCGAACGATCGTTTCAACTTCGGGCAGCTCCGGCACCGTGCCGTTATCGCGAGGAAGGAACGTCGTGGAGGTCGAGTTTGACGCCGGCCGCGATTCCGTCTTTCGACGCCTCGCCGGCCGGCAGCTCGATAACGTATTTCGCCTGACTGCCCTCTTTTGGAATTTGATCGTCGGGGAGTGTCGGCGCGACCACGGCCACGTCGGCGAAGACGCGCCTCACCGTCCCATCGGCTGCGATGAAGATCATGTCCAACGGCACGAGCGTATTCTTCATCCAAAAGTCGACCGGCTCGTCACGCTCGAAGGCGAAGATCATTCCCGTATGCGGCGCGACGTAGCGGCGATTCATCAGCCCGTGCTCCTGCTGCGCCGGCGTGCCGGCGACCTCCAGCGTAAGGACGGCCTTTGGAGCGTTCACCACGATCGTCGTCAGGAGGGCGAGCACTGCTGCGACTACGTTAAACACGTTCGAAGCTGTCCTCCGTCATAGGCTCGACATCGTACCAGTTTGCTCCCGTCTTTACCGTTACTTCGAGCGGGACGGAGAGTTCGATGGCACGTTCCATGTGGGAGCGAACGAGCTCGGCGGTCTCGCTCAGCTGCGCCGCTCGCACCTCGAAGATGAGCTCGTCGTGAATCTGCAGCAGCATCGTCGCATCGAGCCCGGAGTCTTCTAGGGCCCGGTCGATTCGCACCATCGCGAGCTTCATGAGGTCGGCTGCGCTGCCTTGCAACGGCGCGTTGGTCGCTTCGCGCTCGGCGGCGGCACGCAACATATAGTTTCCCGAGGTCAAGCCGGGCATATAGCGCCGCCGTCCAAGAATGGTCGAGACGTAACCCGTCGCACGCGCTTGCGCGATCGTCCGCTCGATATAGGCGCTAACCGACGGGAAACGCGCAAAGTAAGCCGCTGTGATCTCCTTCGCCTCGGATCTGCCGATCTCGAGGCGCTGTGCCAACCCGAAGTCCGACATTCCGTACAAGAGCCCAAAGTTTACGCTCTTGGCCATGCGCCGCTGATTTGAATCGACCGGCTCTCCGGCGGCGATGGCGAAGATCTGTCGCGCGGTGAAGTCGTGGATATCCTGCGACTCGTCAAAGGCGCGCCGCATCGCTTCGTCGCCCGAAAGATGGGCCATCAACCGCAACTCGATCTGACTGTAGTCGGCGGCGAGTAGGACGTAATCGCCGCTCTTCGCGACGAAAGCTCGCCGAATCCGGCGTCCCAGCTCGCCCCGCACGGGGATGTTTTGAAGGTTGGGGTTGGTCGAGGAGAGACGTCCGGTTGCGGTAGCGGTTTGATTGAACTCGGTGCGCAGGCGCCCGTCCCTTGGGTCCACGAGTTGCGGAATCACGTCAACGTACGTGTTCTTGAGTTTCGTTACTTCGCGCCATTCCAGCACGAGCGCGCAGACGGGATACTCGCGCGCCAGGCTCGCAAGCACCTCGACGCCGGTGGCCCATCCCGTCTTGGTCTTCTTTCCGCCGGGAATGCCGAGCTTACCGAAGAGTATCTTGCCAAGCTGCTGCGGTGACCCGATGTTAAACTCTTCGCCGGCGAGATCGTGGACTCGCTTGCGCAGCTGCTCGGTGGCCGCATCGACTCGATCGCCGATCGCGCGCAACTCCTGCGTATCTATAGCGACCCCGGCGCGCTCCATCTTAGCGAGGACCGGCGCCAACGGTACTTCTAACTCTTCGTAGAGGCGCAGCTGGTCGCGACCCTCGAGTTCGGTTCGTGCTTTGGCGATGAGCCGAAGGGTCGCATCCGCGGCCGCCGCCGGATCGCCCGGAAGCTCCAGGCCTAAGAGCTGCGCCGCTGCGTCCTCGACGTCCGCGAAGCCGTGAGACGGATCGAGCAGATGCGCGGCTATCATGGCGTCGTCTACGAAACGTGCGTTCTCGACGCCGCCTTGACGGAAGACGTGCAAGAGATGCTTGACGTCGTAGCCTCCCGGCTGCGGTGCGCGGGTGAACAGCTCTTCGAGGGCATCGCGTACGCCGTCGTGCGCGAGCGCGGCAACGGAGAACGCGATGCCCTGGCCCTCGCGCGCAGTCACGCCGATCGCGTCGCCAACCGGCGTGAAGACGACGCGACTGGAATCGGCGAGCGCTCTTATCTCCTGGGCTAAAAGCGCGAACTCCGGCGGATCGACCGATGGGACGTAGCTGCGGTACTCGCCGGTAACCTTCGCGCTGGTTTCGAAGAGCGGTAGATCGGAGGGTGGCTGGAGTCTTGCCAGCAACGTCTTGAACTCGAGCTCGCTGTAGAGACGATAGAGATCGCCGTCAGCCGGCGCCGCGTAGCGGCTATCTTCCCAATCGATCCTCAGCGGCAGGTCGGCTCGGACGACCGAGACGGCACGGCAGAGACAGGCCTGTTGACCGTACTGCTCGATGAGACTCGCGAGTTTGGGATTTCCGGCGAGCGCCGGATCGGCGACGAGCGCGTCGAGCGATCCCGCCGATGCAAGGAGTTTGCTCGCGGTCTTCTCCCCGACGCCGGGAATGCCCGGGAGATTGTCGGACGGATCTCCTTTGAGTCCGCGGTAGTCCGGCAACTGCGCAGGGTCGAGTCCGAAGCGCTCGCGCACCGCGAGAGGATCGTATCGCGCAAGCTCCGTGATGCCGCGTCGAGTCACGAGCACGGTGGTGCGTTCGTCGACGATTTGCAGCAGATCGAGATCGCCGGTAACGACGACCGTCTGTTCGCCGGCCTCTTCGGCTTGGCGCGCGAGGGTCGCGATGACGTCGTCGGCCTCCTGACCCTCCATTTCGACGACCGGAATGCCATAGGTCCCGAGAACTCTACGCACCAGCGCGAACTGCTCCCGAAGATCGTCGGGCATGGCACGGCGCTGCGCCTTGTATTCGGCGAACAGCGCGACGCGCTCGGCGGGCATTCCTTTATCGAAGGCCGCGAGGACGTGCGTGGGCTTTTCGTCGGCGATGAGCTTGTTGAGCATCATCGTGAAGCCGTAGACGGCATTGATCGGCAGACCGTAGCTCGTCGTCAGCCCGGGCAGCGCGAAGTACGCGCGATACACCAGGCCATAGGTATCGAGCAACATTAACGCCATACTTTAGTGCACCTCTACCG
>JBAPZS010000358.1:0-2342 GCA_049285355.1 Candidatus Cybelea sp.
GCATGAACGTGAGAAACAGCACGCCCCAGGTCAAGCCGACGAAGGCGAGCGCGACGCGCCCCACGCCAAAGAGATGAAAGTAACCGGTGGCGACGTAGCAGCTCGCTGCGCTCAACCGCGAGCCTCCTGGAAAGAAGACCGGAAGGTGACCGTCGGCGATGCGAAACGCGCATAACCCGGCGAGCACGCCGTCGGAGTCGATTTGAAAGAGCGCGAGCGGAAAGTACAGCGCCGCCCGCAGTAGCACGCCGACCGCCGCTAACGCGATGCCGAGCCGCAGCCACATGCGAGCGCCATTCGCGGCAGGCGGCAAACCTCTTCTGCGCCAACCATCAACCACCGTGTACGCTCCCCATACTAAACGAGACGTCGAGCAGATGCTCGCCGCCATCGGCGTAAAGTCGCTCGACGAACTGCTGCGCGTTCCCGCCAACATCGCGCTCAAAGCGAAGCTTGAGGTCGTGCCCGCACTGCCCGAATACCAAATTGCGCGACGCTTCGATCGCTTTGCCGAAAAGAACGCCGGCGTCGAGTATCGTTCCTTCCTCGGCGCGGGCTCCTACAAGCACTACGCCCCGCCCGCAATCGCGGCGCTCGCCATGCGCGGCGAGTTCCTCACCGCCTACACGCCCTATCAAGCCGAGGTCTCGCAAGGTTATCTGCAAGCCATCTATGAGTGGCAGACCTATATCTGCCTGCTCACCGGGATGGATCTCGCCAACGCCTCCGTCTACGACGGCGCCACCGCGCTCGCCGAAGCCGCCATCATGGCGCTCGGTGCAACCGGCCGCACTAAGATTCTCGTATCGCGCGCGATTCATCCCAACTATCGCGCCGTGTTGAAAACCTATTGCGACGGCCTCGACGTTACGGTCGACGAGCTGCCGCTTGCCGAAGACGGCACGACCGACCAAACCGCGCTCGCGCAAGCGATCGCCGGCAAAGAGTACGCCGCCGTCGCATTGCAGTCGCCGAACTTCTTCGGCAACGTAGATATGCCGGCTAGAGAAACGCAAGACGCGATCGATGCGAGCGGCACCATCCCGATCGCGGTCGTCGCCGAAGCGCTGTCGTTGGCCGCGCTCGCGCCGCCATCGGGGTGGGGCGCGCAGATCGTCGCCGGCGAAGCGCAGAGCTTCGGCGTCGCGCAGGCCTATGGCGGCCCGTACGCCGGATTCATCGCCGCGACGCAGCCGCACATGCGCCGCATTCCGGGGCGCCTCGCCGGAAAAACCGTTGACAATCAAAATCGCATCGCCTACGTGCTCACGCTGCAGGCGCGCGAGCAGCACATCCGCCGCGAGCGCGCGACCTCCAACATCTGCACGAATCAGGCGCACTGCGCGCTGATCGCCACGATCTATCTCGCGCTGATGGGGAAGACCGGCCTGCGCGATGCCGCCGCGCTCAATCTCGCCCGCTCGCGGGAGCTCGCGAGCGCAGTCGCTGCGGTCGAAGGCGCGAGCATAAAGTACGACGCGCCGTTCTTCAACGAGTTCGCGCTGGACGTCGGGCGCCCGGCAAGCGACGTACTCGCCGCGCTGCAAGGCGTCGGTATCCTTGGCGGGGTGGATCTCGGGCGCTGGTATCCCGAGCTCGATACCTGCATCCTGATGACCGCCACCGAACTAACGACAGCCGCCGACATCAACGCACTCGCCGCCGCGCTCGAAGGGATCCTCAATGTCCACGCGCACATCTGAGCTGATCTTCGAGCTGGGCCAAGAGGGGCGCGCGAACCGCTACCTCGAGGCAGGTAAGCCGTTAGATACCTTTCTGCCCAAGACGGTGCTGCGCGATGACCTGCCGCTGCCCGATAACAGCGAGCTCGACGTCGTCCGGCACTATACGCGCCTCTCGCACCGCACCTTCGGCATCGACCTCGGCTTCTATCCGTTGGGCTCGTGCACGATGAAGTACAACCCGCGCATCAACGATGCGATCGCCTCGCGCCCGGAGTTCGCGCAGCTGCATCCCTTTACGCCCGACGAACTCGCACAGGGCGCGCTGCAAATCATGTACGAGCTGGAGCGCTCGCTCAGCTCGCTCTTCGGCATGGCGGCGTTCTCGCTGAATCCGTCGGCCGGCGCGCATGCCGAGCTCGGCGCCCTGCTCATCGCGAAAAAGTACTTTAAGGATCGGGGCGAGACGCAGCGCGACAAAGTGATCGTTCCCGACACCGCACACGGCACCAATCCCGCCTCGGCCGCGATGTGCGGATTCAAAGTCGTCTCGCTCCCCAGCAACGCGCGCGGCCGCGTCGGCGTCGAGGAGATTCGCGCGGTGCTCGGCCCCGACACCGCCGTCTGCATGATGACCAACCCGAACACGCTGGGTCTCTT
>JBAPZS010000359.1:0-2816 GCA_049285355.1 Candidatus Cybelea sp.
GGCTACGTATGCGAAAGTGCCTCGATGATTGATCCGAATACCCCGAGGCCCGACTCCAAAACGCGATTTAGTGACTTTCAATGGACGTTCGGACGAGAGACGAAGCATTCCGATTTCATCGATTGAATAGCTTGCAATCGTACCACTAGCGTCACTCGTGATGTAGGCATAGCGGCCTCGTGGGTCGACCGCCAAATCATTTCCCCCTCCTCGCACATTAGGGACGGGCGCTTCCCCAAGCGGAGTAAGGCGGCCATCGGTCGTGCCGAAGATTTCGATCGAGCGATCCGTGACGACGTATGCGACGCGGTGCAAAGGATTGAGAACGAGCCGGAATGGTGATCCGTGGACTGGAAATGGCGACCCGGCGACCGGAGTTAGTGCTCCGCTAGAGCCATCGATGGAATAACTCAAGACAGCCTTCCAACCAATGTCGTGCGCGTACAAATATCCGCCGTTTGGATCCACGGCGACCGCTGTCGGCGACCTTTCCGACAACATCGGCGTTGGCATAGGGAAAGGCGATCCCTTAACGGGCAGCAGGGCCCCGGTTGTCGCATCGATCGTGTACGCGGAGATGCGCCTCTCCCAACCGGAAACGTAGAGAAATCTACCCGACGGGTCGATGGCAATCGAATCGGGACTCCGGTCCGTGGCGAAAGGCGATCCTCGTACCGGCACCAGACTGCCATTCGACCGGGCCCAGTACGCGAAGACGGCGTTCGAAGAGTCCCCGCCTATGGCGTAAACGAACTGCACCGCTCCGTAGGTCGGAGGTAACGGTGGTGGCGACGGCGTCGGGCTTGGCGTCGGCGTGATGCACGCTCTTGTCGGGCCATGCAGCTCCATGGCTTTTGGAAAGAGTGACATGGTTGGAATCGATCGACCCGCCGGCGAGAGCGTGAAGTGCACGATTCCTTCAGTCGTCTGCGCGCGCGTGTCACCCGAAACGACCCAACCGCTTGAGTCAGGCGCAAAGGCTGGCGGCATGGCCCAATCCTCGCTGGGCGGCTCGGCAATTACTTGAAGTCGATCGTTGCTCGTGACCCGAACCGGCTTCCCATAATCGGTCCACACCGCGCCGTCGGGCGCAGTCGTCAAATCCAGAGGCGCCGCTACACGCGAGATGACGTTCAGCGCGTGTGCCAAGCGCAGAATCGTCGACTTGCCGCTCGGATATCGGTGCACAATTTCCCGCGCTGTCGTGGCCCAGAGCGAGCCATCTCGCCCGACTCCCTGAATTTCCGATAGGATCCCTGGTTCGGTTCCCTTAGCGGAAACGGAATTGGACCCGTACGCGAGTTGAGCATGAACGTTAGGCTGGTTTCGCAGCTCAAACAGACCGCCCCGGCCCGTGACGTAGACGCGTCCGTTTGCGCCTCGGAATATCTTCCATACGTTTTCCGGCGGTTCGAAAGCGACTTTCGCTCCCGTCTTTGGAAAGTATGCGTACATTACGTCTCTTTGGCCGCTCCACTCGGCAAACCAAACGATACCGTGATTATCTTGTGCTACGGTGCGGCCGCCATTCGCGTTGGCCGCGGGCCAGTGAAATGCAACCGATCCGTCGGCTCGTACGCCGGTGATCAAGCCGTTTCGCAAAACGACTGCAGTGTTACCGAACGATCCTATTAGTTGGGCCGCATGCGGGGGGTCGAAATCGCATCCCGTATACGGCGCCCAAAGCGTCGTAATGCGCGCGCCAACGACGCGGAAAAGGCCGCCGCGGCCTGCCTGCACGATCGCGGAGCCGTCCGCTAGCGTGGCTACTTTATCGGGGACGGCGAGTTCGCCAAACGCGTCGTTCGGGAGCGCTGCGAGTACCCGAGGCGCAACGACGGTAAACGGCGTGCAGGGCGAGGTGACCAACGCGTACGGGGTGTTATATGCGCACGTAGACGACGCAGTCGGACTCGGCGCCTGGCTCGGCTGGGGGGCAGCCGTCGAAACTAAGACGACGGCAAGCAGCGCTACACGCATTGCCATCGCCATCTTAATGATAGTTCATCGTAAAACCCGCGGGGCCCCAAGGCGCGCTGCCGAAAATACTAGCAGGAGCGACGCATCATGAAAACTTCCTCAAATCTCCGCTGCGTATTCGCCGCATCCGTGGCCGCGACGATGCTCGCGAGCTGCACCGTCCTTCGACAGGCTCAGGATGACACGCAGCCGCCCGTTGCCGCGCCCAACGCGAACGCCCAAGGCCTCGCGAAGACCAGCGAAACGTTCAAATACACCGGTAAGAAGCAAACGTTCACCGTGCCGGTAGGCGTGAAGCAAGTCTCGGTCGTCGTGAGCGGTGCGATCGGCCCGAGCGGCGACGGCTACGTCGGTGGCAATGGCGGCATGGTCAAGGCGACGATTCCCGTGACGCCGGGCGAGAAGCTGGCGGTTTTCGTGGGTGGCGAAGGCGGAGCTGCCGGCTACGGAGTCGCTGGTCAAGCCGGCTTCAACGGCGGCGGTGCCGGCGGCGGCGTGAGTAAATACGCGATTGGCGGTTGCGGCGGCGGCGGCGCTTCCGATATCCGCCAAGGCGGCAACCGGCTTGAGGATCGTATCGTGATCGCGGCCGGTGGCGGTGGCGGCGGCGTCGATCAAAGCTTTTACGGCGGCGGCTTCGGCGGCGATGGCGGCGGTGGGATAGGCAGCGCCGGCGGCAGCGGCAATCCCGGCTCGGCCGAGGGTGAAGGCGGTCAAGGCGGCTCGCAAACCAAAGGCGGCGCCGGCGGGTCCGGCGGTACGCGCGGCAGCGGCTACCATCAAGGCAGCCCGGGTAAAGATGGCAGGCGTGGTAGCGGCGGCGGAGGCGGCGGTGA
>JBAPZS010000360.1:0-5421 GCA_049285355.1 Candidatus Cybelea sp.
ACGTGAGGCTGCTCGACCGCGTCGGACGCGCGACGAACGGCTTCTTCGAGTATGCCGGCGGCCTGACGATGCTCTCGGCGGAGTCGTTCGGTTTCCTCGTGCGCTTGCGGATTCGCGTCGGCGAAACGCTGCAGCAGTGCGCGCTGCTCGGCGTGCAGTCGGTGGTCATCGTTATGCTGACCTCGCTGTTCACCGGAATGGTGATCTCGCTGGAGTCGGCGCAGCAAGCGGTTGCGTACGGATTTTCCAACCTGGTCGGGGGAGCGGTGGCGTACGGCTCGGTGCGCGAGCTCGGGCCGATGCTGACGGCGGTCGTAGTGGCCGGACGCGTCGGCGCCGCGATCGCTGCCGAGCTGGGCTCGATGGTCGTGACCGAACAGATCGAGGCGCTGCGTTCCATGGGGTTGGAGCCCTCGCGCTTTCTCGTCGTACCGCGATTGGTGGCCCTGCTCTTGATGCTGCCGCTGTTGACGATCTTTGCCGACGTGGTTGCGATTCTCGGCGGCATGTGGATCGCGCATGCGTACGCGCAGATTTCGTACGAATCGTTCATCCAGTCGGTGCAGCAGGCAATCGGCTTCGACGACGTGGTTAAAGGCCTACTCAAAGCGTTCGTATTCGCCGTCATCATCGCGATGGTCGGCGCCTATCAAGGGCTTTCGACCCGCGGTGGCGCGGCCGGAGTCGGACAGTCAACGACGTTTTCGGTCGTCCTGGCAATCATTCTGATTTTCGTTTCGAACTTTTTTCTCTCTTTTCTGCTCTTCGGCGGCCGAGGATGAACCGGAACGGTTCGAACCTTGTCGCCCGGATGGAGGGCATCTCGCTGAGCTTCGGCGACCGTGAGGTGCTCAAGGACTGCAGCCTCGACGTTGTAAGAGGCGCCATCACCTGCATTATCGGGCTCTCCGGCGCGGGTAAGTCGACGATCCTTCGAGTACTCGACGGTCTGCTCGTTCCGAGCCAAGGTCACGTGTTCGTGCTCGGTCACGATCTCTGCCATCTCTCGGAGGAGAAGCTCAACGAGCTCCGTCAACGGATCAGCCTCTCGTTTCAGTTTGCCGCACTTTTGGATAGCCTAACCGTCGGCGAGAACGTCGCGCTGCCGCTGCAAGAGCACACCAAGATGAGTCATGCGGAGATCCGTCAGACCGTGCTCGACGCGCTGGACAGCGTGGGGCTCTCGCACGCCTACAACGATCTGCCCGCGGAGCTCTCAGGTGGAATGTTAAAACGCGCCGGTTTTGCCCGCGCGATCGTTACGCGGCCGGAGCTCGTGCTGTATGACGAGCCGACGACCGGGCTCGACCCGATCGTGAGCAATCTGATCACCGACACGATTCTGCGGCTGCGCACCAAGCTTAACGGCACGGCGGTCGTGATCTCGCACGACCTCCCGTCGATCTTCAGGATGGCCGACTATATTGCAATGCTCTACGATGGGGCGATCATCGCCTACGATACCACGGAGCGCATCCGAAACTCGGCCGACCCAGTCGTTCAACAGTTTCTCCAAGGCTCAGAGGTCGGACCGATTCCAATCTGACCGAAGGACTACAACCGAAGGACTAGATAAGAGGAGGATATGACCAAACAGGCCCAGGTCGGCGCGTTCACGATCCTTGCGTTGGCGCTGCTGTTCGGCATTTTTTTCTTCATTACGGACTTCGGCACGCGTCATACCGGCTATCGGATTGGGGTCCACTTTCAGTCGGCAGCCGGTTTAACGCGCGGTTCCCAGCTCTACTTTAGCGGCGTGGACGCGGGCACCGTGGACGCGGTGCAGCTCCTGCCCGACAACAGCGTGGACGTCATTCTGGCCGTTAATCGCGAGATTAACATCCCGGCCGCCTCGCGTTTTCTGATTCAGGCGCCGTTGACCGGCTCGCCGGCGGTGATCATCGTTCCGCCGCGCAAGCCGCCGCCGTTGGCGCTGCTTCCGCGCGAAGTGCTTCCGATAGACGAGCAGCCGCGCGGCACGAATTCGGTGAGCGTTGGCGACCTGCTCCAAGAGGGTCAAGGTGAGCTCAAGCGGCTCAACAATTTGATGGCACTCCTGGAGCACAGGACGCCGCGCCTGCTCGATACGCTGCAGACGACCCTGAACAACGCCAACGATTTAACGGTCACGGCAAAGAGTTCGATGGCGCAGCTCGAAGCCTTCGGCAGCAGAGTCTCGAGCAGTCTGCTGGCGGCCAGCACGAATGTTGCGGAGCTTTCGGCGACGCTCAACAGCTCCGCAACGACGGACTCCAAGAAGGTCGGCGTGCTGTTGGATCAGTTTCAAGCGACGGCCGCTTCGTTGAACCGCTCGATGAACGCCTTAAGCGATCTCGCCACCGATCCGCGACTGAAAGCCAACGTCCTGGCGACCACGCAGAACATCGCCGATACGACGCAAACGCTTGCCGAGCTAACGAAAGATCTGCGCACCGTTACGGGCAATCCGCAGACGCAAGCGCAGCTTCGCGACACGATCGCGCACCTTGATGCGGTCACCCAGAAGGCGAACTCGCTGCTGGGAGAGCTAGGGGGCACGAGCAGCGTGCCGGGCGTGGACGCCGGCGCTACACCGTACCCGGCCGGAGTTCCAAGCAGTACGCCCTATCCGGCGACCGGTTCGACTCCCCGGCCGGCCGGGATCTCGCCTGAGACAAAAGCGCGTCTGCAAGGCACGCTCGCGTCGCTCGCGCACAACCTCGTCAACATTCAGGTTCGTCTAAGCGGGCTCTCACCACAGCATAACGCGGGGCTTAATCCCGTCCTTACGAGCAGTCAAGGTCCGCTCGGGGATATCAATCTCGTCGTGTTGCCGCACTCGACCACAAGCGTCGTAGTCGGCGCGAACGCCATCGGCACCAACACGACGTGGAACGCGGTGCTCGAGGAGAACAAGGGTAACTTTCACCTGGGCGGAGGTGTCCTGTACTCACAGATCGGCGTGCTCGGCGCCTACTCGCCGATACACGGATTGGGCTTTGAGACGCGGATCTACGACCTCACCTACCCCTTGATAGACGTTTACGGCAACCTGAAGATCGCGCCGGGCGCGCAGCTGTTCTTTGGACAGCGCGACATCTTGCACGCATCGCGCCGGAATACGTTCGGGCTGCAGTACCAGTTCTAAGGCAGGGAACCTAAGTGGCAGATTCCGAGCGTCCTAGAGTCGGCATCATCGGCGCGGGAGCAATGGGAACGCTCTTCGGATATCACCTCGCCGGATGTTGCGATGTAACGATGCTCGACGACAACGCCGAGGTCGCCCAGCGCGTCAGGCGCGATGGCCTGCGCGTTAACGACGAGCCCACGCGCCGGGTAACGATTGCCGACCGGCCGCACGATCTGTACGGCTCGCAGATGCTCTTTCTCTTTGTCAAAGCGGTCGATACGCTGCGAGCGCTGCGCGCGTTCGCCGGTGAGCTCGATCCCGCGGCGCCGGTGATCTCGCTGCAGAACGGAATCGGAAACGAGGACGCGATCAAGACGGCGCTGGGAGGCGCGGTTCCCGTGATTCTCGGGATCACGACCGAATCGTCGCAGACGCTCGAGCCCGGCCACGTGCACAGCTCGGAGCAAGGCAACACGATCATCGGCTCGACGACCGCCTCCTCCGCGATTGCGCGCACCGTGACCGAGCTGCTCAACGGGAGCGGGCTGCAGGCGGCGGTCGTATACGATATCCGGCCGCATCTGTGGGGGAAGCTCGTGGTCAACACGGCCATCAACGCGCTCTCAGCGATTCTGGACTGCAACGCCGGCGAGATCACCAAGGACGCTAATGCCGCGCACCTCGCCGAGGCGCTCGCCGAAGAGACCGCGACCGTTGCGGCGGCGCTAAAGATCAACCTGCCATTCGTCAACCCGTGGCAGTACGTAGAAGAAGTGGTAGCGCTCGGCGCAGATTCGAAGAGCTCGATGGCCTACGATCTCGAGACCGGGCATCCCAGCGAGATCGATCACATCAACGGAGCTGTGGTCGCCTTCGGACGCCGGACCGGAACGCCGACGCCCTATAACGACGCAATGGTCCGATTGGTCAAAGCGCGCGAAGAACTGCTGGCGCGGTTACGGTTGGGGCTGCATTCGTAGGAGGCGAATCGCACCCTGACGAGTCTCGACGTCGACGCTCCGCGGACCGCCGCCGTTAACCCCGCCGTTGATCGTCTCGGAAGGTCCGCTCGACGTGCCACGCAGTCCAAACTCAGTGAACAGCGTTCCATCGTCCGTATGCAGATGTGCGGTGAACGCGGCCGTGCCGGTGATGTGCACGTCTACGTCGCCGCGCCCGACGATGAAGTGTAACGTTCCGGGCCATGCGGTTGCGCCCATCGTCACGGAGAGATTGCCCTGGCCGACCGTTGCCTGCGCGTAGCCCGGAAGCATCACGCTCACGTTCCCGTTGCGCGCCGTGACCTTCGCGTTGCCTGCGATATCGGTGACGTTCACGTCGCCGCGCTGCGAATCGAGAACCAAATTCGTGCCATCGGGTACGCGGATCAGCAACGAGGCGAGCGCGTTCGGCGCGCCCACCAGGATGCCGCGCGGGATCGCCCGCAGTTGCGGCGCGGGCGCCTGCGGCCCCTTGGGCAACGCCGTGGCGGCGATGGTGAAGAGGTCGCGCCGCTGCTTGGCTTCGGGCTGGTAGACGTTGACCGTCGCGTTGGCAACGTGGACGACGAGCGTGGAGCCTGGTTTGAGTACGCCGACGGTGGTTACGTACGGCGAGCTGGAGCTGCAGCCGAGTAGCGCGAGCAACGGAAGAAGAAGCCGAGCGTTCACGTCGCGGGCTCTTCGCTGAGCTTAGCGTGGTATACTGGTGCCGATGTTACGGGCCAGACTCGCCGGCGCGCTCGCGCTCGTGCTGGCAGGCTGCGGTGGCGCCTCTTCGCTCGCGCCGGACGCATCCGCAGGTCGCGCTGCCGCTCCGCAAGCGAAGACCTGGTGGTATCCGACCGCCGGGGAGAGTTTTCAAATCCAGTACGACCGCAAGCTCGACTTAAGCGTCCCCGCCGACGTCTACGATCTCGACATGTTCGATACGAAGGCCTCGGTCGTGAGCAAGCTCCACGGAATGGGTCGAAAGGTCGTCTGCTACATTGACGTCGGCACGTGGGAGAACTGGCGCCCCGATGCCGGCAAGTTTCCCAAGAGCGTGCTCGGGCATCGCGACGGCCACTGGCCGGGCGAACGTTGGCTCGACATCCGGCAGACGAAGATTCTGGAGCCCCTGATGGCCGCTCGCTACGATACGTGCAAGAAGAAGGGCTTTGATGCGATCGATCCCGACAACCTGGACGGCTATCAAAACCGGACCGACTTCCCGCTCACGGCGCAGGAACAGTTGACGTACGACACCTGGGTGGCGACCGCCGCTCACGCACGCGGACTTGGCGTCGATCAAAAGGGGGACAACAACCAAAT
>JBAPZS010000361.1:0-2410 GCA_049285355.1 Candidatus Cybelea sp.
TCCGCATATTGCGCCAGCGTCCCGAGCTTCACGAAGTTGTTGCACGACACGCACGGATTGGGCGTGCGCCCGGCGACGTAGTCGCCGACGAAACGATCGATGACCGAGCGGCGAAACGTCTCCTGAAAATCCAAGACGTAGTGCGGAATGCCCAACGCTGCGGCGCTGCGGCGCGCATCGTCGAAATCTTCGCTGCCGCAACAGCTCTTTGCGTGCGCCGGGCGCGTCGGCGCGTACATTTTCATCGTGATGCCGACGACGTCGTAGCCGTTTTCGACCAATAAACCGGCTGCAACGGCGGAATCGACGCCCCCGCTCATCGCCGCAATCACGCGTTCCCTTGCCATCTGAACGAACAGGATAACATTAAGACGAAGCTAACTCAAACCTCAACCGATGAGCGATGCTGGGCCTAGAGACTTGGGCGGACGGTTTCGTGCGGCGCGCGAGGCGCGGGGCCTAGCGCTCTCTGAAGTCGCCGATCAGATACGCATCCGTTCGGTCTACCTTGCTGCCATCGAAGACGAGAACTGGTCCGCGATCGGTGCGCCGGTCTATATCCGCGGCTTCATTCGAACCTACGCGCGCTTCCTCAAGGTCGATCCGGAGGAAGCGGTAGCCGCATTTAACCGGACGCAGCCCGAAGCGGCCGCTCCGGCCGCGCCGTCCGAAGCCGCCGCCGGGCGCACCCTCACGCCGCCGCGCCGTACCGGGTTGCTGATTTGGATCGCCGGGGCCATCGCCATGCTGCTGGTCGCCTTCGTGGTCTACAACGAGCTGACGATGCACGGCGAGAGCACGGCCCAGGCGCCCTCGGCGACCGAGGCACCCACGGTAAGCGTCGCGGCCTCGCTCCCGCCGGCGGCCCCGACGCCGATTCCCGCCTCGGCCGCCAGCTCGCTGGCACTGGTCCTCTCCGCCCCCTCGTGGCTCCGGGTGACGGTTGACGGAAATGTTAGCATGGAGGGTACGTTTCCAGCGGGCACGTCAAAGACGTTCCATGGGAAGAGCGCCTTGGTGCGCAGCGGGAACGCCGGGGGCGTGGAGGTCTACGTCGACGGTAAGGACCGCGGAAAGCTCGGCAAGTCGGGTGACGTCGTCGAGCAATCTTTCGCGCTTTAAAGAGGAGTAAGGATTGGCGAACGACTCTTCGTTCGATGTGGTCTCGCGCGTCGACCCGCAAGAACTCGATAACGCGCTGAATCAAACGCGCAAAGAGATCGAGAACCGCTTCGACTTCAAGAATAGCAAGACCAGCATCGAGTACGACGGCAAGAAGATTACGCTAATCTCCGACGACGAGCTGAAGATGAAGAACGTCGTGGACGTCTTCGGCTCCAAAGCCGTCCGGCGCGGCATCGATCTCAAAGCCTTCGAGTTCGGTGAAGTCGAGCCGGCCGCCGGCGGAACGGTGCGCCAGGTCGTGACGCCGCGCAGCGGCATCTCGAAGGATCAGAGCCGGGCGCTGATGGTGCACATCAAAGAGCTGAAGCTCAAAGTAACCGCTCAGTACCAAGACGAGCAAGTGCGCGTCTCCGCGAAAAACAAAGACGATCTGCAAAAAGTTATCGCCTCGCTGCGCAAGATGGAGTTCGAGCTGCCGCTGCAGTTCGTGAACTACCGTTAAGAGCAACTTGATGCGAAGCGTTGCGTTCGTCAGCCTCGGCTGCGCGAAGAATCTCGTCGACACCGAGGTGATGATCGCCAAGCTCGCGAGCGCCGGCTGGCGGTTGGAGTCGGAGGCCACGCGCGCCGACACCGTCGTCATCAACACGTGCGCCTTCATCGATCCGGCGAAGCAAGAGTCCACCGAGGTCATCCTCGAGCACGCCGCGCGCAAGCAAAACGGCCAGCAGCTCATCGTCGCTGGCTGCCTCGCGCAGCGCTACGGCGCGCAACTGCAGAGCCTGGTTCCCGAGATCGACGGCGTGGTCGGTACCGGGGCCTACGCAGGCATCGTCGAGCTGCTCGAAGAGGCCGAGGCCGGCCGCAAGCCCGTGCACCTTCATTTAGCGGAAGAACCCGAGCACGACTTTCTCCCGCGCCTGGTCACCACGCCGCGCGCCACCGCCTATCTGAAGATCGCCGAAGGCTGCGATCACCCGTGCACCTTCTGCATCATCCCGCAGCTTCGCGGCCGGTTCCGCAGCCGCAGCGCCGAGTCTATTCTGGCCGAAGCGCAAGCCCTCGTGAACGGCGGCGCAAAAGAGCTGATCCTCATCGCGCAAGACAGCTCGATGTGGGGGCGCGATCGCGGCATCCGCTGCGGCGGCCTCGCGCAGCTGCTCGAAAGGCTGCACGAGGTCGAGAATCTCGAGTGGATTCGTCTGCTCTATCTGTACCCCGCGACGATCGATCGCGAGCTGATTACCGCGATGGCCGAGCTGCCCAAAGTCTGCAAGTACATGGA
>JBAPZS010000362.1:0-2535 GCA_049285355.1 Candidatus Cybelea sp.
CATCCAGCGCGACCACCCGCGCAAAGCGTGAAACGAACCGTCTTGCGATCGTGGCCGATGCCGGAACGGCAGGGAGCTTCATCTCGACGGGCTCCGGTTGCGCCGGAAGAATCGTCGCGGCAAGTACGGCGATGTCGTCGAGCTGCCGGTTGTTGAGGACGTGACGCAAGAGCGCACCCGCACCGTCGGCGCTCGTGTCGTGCACGCGTTCGCTCAGGGCTGCGAGAAGTCGAAGGCTCTCGCGTTCCAAGTTCCGGTCGAACTCGATTAGCCCGTCGGTGTAGAGCAGCAAGGTCGCGTAGGACTTGAGCGTAACCTCGCGCGCGGGAAACGATACGTCCTGCTCGACGCCCAACGGAATTCCGCCGCCTTCCAAATAGCGCGCCCGCCCGCAGAGCGGAACGAGCGCCGGCGGCGGATGTCCCGCGCACGAATAGCGAAACGTCGAGCGGTCGACGTCAATGACGCCGTAGATGGCGGTAATGAGCGGATGCTCGGGGTCGAGCATCAGGGCCGCATTCGCGCGACGCAAGGTCTGCGCCGGTGAGAGACCTTCAAGAGCGGAGAGCCGAAGCGCCTGACGCGCTTCGTTCATCGCAACGGAAGCCTCGAGCCCGTGACCGGCCACGTCGCCTATCGAGATGGCGACTCGCCCCTCCGAGATGGCGAAGGCATCGTACCAATCGCCGCCGATGCGAGACTCCCGTTCGGCCGGACGATACGCGTAGCTCAGGTCGATTCGCGGATGCGAGGGCAGGCGCGTCGGGAGCAGCGCGTGCTGTAGCGCCGTCGCGACGCGATGTTCCCGCTCGTACTGGCGAGAGTTATCGATCGCGAGCGCCGCTCGATGCGCGAGTTCCTCCGCGATGTCGAGCGTAATCTCAGGGCGTCGCGAGGCCGGATCCACGCTCACGAGATGCAGCGTGCCGCGGGTCTGACCGCGAAAGATCAACGGCACGATCAAACACGTTCCCAAGCCGGCTGCCTCGTAGATCGCTCGGTCCTCCGGGTCGAGAACGTTTTCGTGAACTGCGCGCATCGTCGCTTCGTGATCGAGCACCGCACTGTGCGCTTTATGCAGCACGTGCGGCGACCCGAGCGACGTGTCGTGAATGAAAACGACTGGGCGCCCAACGAGGCTCTCCAACCGCGCGTTGAGCTTCGGATCGCTGTGACGTACCGCCTCGACAACCAACTCGTTGTCGGCGGTAAGCGACTGCACCTGACACCAGTCCGCGAAGGTCGGCACGCAAAGCTCCGTGATCTTTTGCAATAGGTCGCCGGGATCGAGCGTGGACCCGAGCACCTCACTCACGTGCGAGAGGAATTTCTCGCGCTCTTCGACGCGCTTGGTCTCATTGATGTCGGTCGCCGTCGCGAAAAGCCGAACGACGGAACCATCCTCGGTTCGTAGAGCGACGGCGCGTTCCAAAAACCAACGGTACTCACCGGTTTGCGAACGCAGTCGCGCTTCGACTGAAAAATCGCTACCGTCGCGCGCGGCCTCCAGCCATCCGGCAACGACGCCACTGCGGTCCTCCGGGTGAAAGGCCGTAAGCCATCCGTCGTTTTCGAATGTCTGATCTTCGCTGAGGCCCGTGAACTCGAACCAGCGGCGGTTGAAATAGTCGACCTTTCCGTCCGGACCTGCCGTACAGATGATCTGTGGAACGGCATCGGCAAGCATCCGTAGCGCGCGCTCGTTCTCCACCAACGCCTCGCTCGTTTCCAACGTACTAAGCTCTATACCGGGATGCCGCTCGGGGGAACCGCACGACCGATCAGTCGCTTCACGACGGGCACTTCATGAAGCGCGGCGTGGCATCCTGGAAGTACAATCGAATGATCCAGCCAGTGATCCTGCACGTTCGGTACCGTACGGAAGCCCGCCGCGACGGGTTGCGGCGCTGGATGCGGCGCTTCATCCTTCTTTCATGCCTTCGGATTACACTCCGGCGTAAGGCTGTGGTGCCCCGGCGCGGCGAGGTAGCAGTGTCTGGGGGAACCGTCTAACGTCGGGGCATCCGCCTTACTTGCCGAACCCGTTACTGGCCGGGGGGCTGGAACTTAACCGGTCTGCGAACCGCTTCGTCAACTTCCTCAGGCGTTATGAGCACCGTCGATCTGGTGCGAATCGCACCCGATGCACTCACGGTCATGCCAACGGCGCAAGCCGCCACTTGATCGGGAAGATCGATGATGAGAACGGCGTCTTCATCGCCAAACGTAAAGTAAAAGGCTTCGAGTTTTCCTCCCAATGATGCGAGCAGCTCTTGGGTAACCCTGCGGCGCGCGGTTCCGCCGCTCTTTAGCAGACCCTTTGCGCCTTCGGCGGTATAGGACGCGTGAACCATATACTTAGGCATTGGAAACCTCCTTGCGTTCTGCTTCACTTTCGGCCAGACTCTGGCCTATGGGCTCGACGAACGGGCAGACGTTGCTCTCTCTGCTGCGCGAAACGTGGACGAGCTATCAACGTCACAACGGACAGTGGCTCGCGGCGGCTCTCGCCTACTTCGCCGCCTTTGCCGTTGC
>JBAPZS010000363.1:0-14057 GCA_049285355.1 Candidatus Cybelea sp.
GTCGAGAAGAGGGCGAGAAGGTTGCGATGGCCGCGCCTTCGCCAATCGAGCCCGCCGCTTCGACCGATGCGTCAACGCACCGTCGCCGCAAACGCCGGCGCCGCGGACGCGGCGGCCGTGGAGGACCTGCGACGGGGCCGATGCCGGAGCGTCACATCTTCGAAGTGACCGCCGACGGGGGTGCGCACCCGACCGGCGTGACCGCTCCGCCCGAGCCTTCGCGCGCAATCGCACCGCGTGGCGAAGCTCCGCCACCCGCCGTGGAGGCGCCGCCCCCGAGCCTATCGGTTCCGCAGGAGCGACCGAAGCGCACCAAGCCCACCCGCCGGCGGCGAGCGTCCGCACCGAACGTTGCCGGAGAGTTGGAGAGCGTCGCGAGCGCGATCGCGCTCCCCGCTCCCGACGAGAAACCGAGTCGCCTGCGAAAAGCTACGCCCCGCAAAAAACCGCAAACGCAGACCGTCGCCGCAACGACTGCCGCCAAACCCAAACGCACGCGCGCAACCGCAGCCTCAACCGACGGCGCGGTCAAGAAGACCCCGCGCCGCCGCAAAACCATCAAGGGCGAGACCGACGCTGAGGCCTTAACCTAGGCACGGGTGTGCCTAGGTTAAGGCCTCCCGCTTAAAGCGAGGCGTTGTCCTCTTCGTTCAGGCGCGCGAGCTTCGCATTCAAGTACTCGATCGCGCGCGTGAGCTGGTCGTCCTTCGCCGGACTTCCGAATTGCGCGTGTTTGTTCTCGCTCACGACGACGTCGGGCGTGATGCCGAGGTGGTTGATGTCGCGATTGCGCGGCGTGAGGTAGCGCGCCGTCGTGACCTTGACCGCACTTCCGTCAGGTAGTGGGTAGATCGTCTGGACGACGCCCTTGCCGAACGTCTTGGTTCCGATGATCGTTCCGACGCTGCTATCCTGAATAGCGCCCGAGGTGATCTCTGAGGCAGAGGCGGTATAGCCGTTGACGAGCACGGCGAGCGGGAGCGGCGGAATTGCCGTGTCGTCGGCATCGAGCGTCGTGATGTTGGAAGCGCGCGATTCCACCGAAACGATCGGCCCGCTAGGGATGAACTTCGAGCTCACGGCGACGGCCGCGTCCAGATACCCACCCCCGTTATCGCGCAGGTCGAGCACCAGCGCGCGGGCGCCGTCACGCTGCAAACGCGCGAGCGCGGCATCGAGCTCCTGCCCGGTGTCCCGGCCGAAGACGGTTAAGGCAACGTAGCCGATCTTTCCGGGGAGCATCTTTTCGTACACGCTAAGCTGATGGATCTTCGCGCGGGTGATCGCGATCGGGGCGACTGTAGCCGTGCCCTCACGCTCGATCGTCAGCGTGACGCGCGTGCCCTCTTTGCCGCGCAGTCTTCCGCTGGCCGCGGCCAGGCTCATACTTTTGGTCGACGTTCCGTCGATGGCCGTGATGAGGTCGTCCTGCTCTATGCCGGCTTTGTCGGCGGGTCCGTCCGGCACGACGTTCTCGACGCTGATGTACTTCGTCTTGTCGTCGACTTGAATAACGATACCGGTACCGCCGAAGTCGCCGCCGTCGAGGCCTTCATTGAGACCGGCGAACTCCTTTGGCGTTAAGAAGACCGTATAGCGATCGTTCACCGAGCGCATCATGCCGTCCAGGGCGATGTAGCTCAGATCGTGCACGCTGATCTTGTGCGATTCGACGGCCGCATCCTCGATCTCGGTATCGATCTCGCGTACGTTCGAGGCGGCGGCGTTACCGGCGTGCATCTGCGGCAGCGAGGCATGAGGTTCGCCGGCCGTGCGCATCGCGGAGAGCAGCGCGGCGCGCACCGAGTTGAGAACGACCTGCGGATCGACCTTCTTGTAGAAGTTCTCGGTCAGGTACGTATAGCTCGTCGAGACCTCGCCGGCCTGGGCCGGCGACAGCTGCGGCGCGGCGCCCGATGCCGGTAGGAGCCCCGCGAATGTAAGCGCGAGCGCGATTAGAGTGACGGAAGCAAAACTGCGTTTCATTTTATCCATATTCAGCGAAGAAGTTGACGTAAACGCGCCTTGGCCGCGGCTAACTGCCGATCGGACGGCGTGTCGATGAGTGAGGGGTTGGGATCCTGACTGACGAGGACGTTCGGTTCGATTCCGTGGTGCTGGATGTCACGTCCGGCCGGTGTCAGATAGCGCGCGGTCGTGATCTTAAGGGCCCCCGCATCCGGAAGCGGATAGATGCTTTGCACGACGCCCTTGCCGTAGGTGCGCGTTCCTACGAGAACTGCGAGGTGGTAATCTTCGAGCGCGCCCGCGGTAATCTCCGAGGCACTTGCGGTGTATTTGTTTACCAGCACGACGAGCGGATGCAGACCGCCGATCGTATCGCCGAGCGACCCCTGGGAAGTGCGTTGACCGTCGCGCCGAATCGTAGAGACAATCGTTCCCTGCGGGATGAAGAGGCTCGAGATCGCCACCGCGGCATCGACCAAGCCGCCTCCGTTATCGCGCAGGTCGAGAATATACCCGCGGGCGCCTTTGGCCTTACCGTCGAGCAGCGCTTTGCGTACTTCGTCGCCCGAGGTCGTGCCAAAGTCGGAGAGGCGGACGTAGTCGAATCCGTCCTCCATCTTCGCGCGAACGGTTGGGACGTGAATGATCTCGCGAACGATGGAGTACGAGCGGTCCGCAGAGGTGGAAGCGCCGTAACGGTGGGCGGTCAAACGAACGATCGAGCCTGCCTGGCCGCGAATCATGGCCTCAACGTGATCGATCGGCAAACCGCGGACTGCCTTTCCATCAACGGTGTCGACGACCTCGCCCGGCTTCATCCCGGCTCTCGCCGCCGGCATCGCTTCGATCGGTTGAACGACGATTCGCCCGTCTCGCAGCTGGTAGATGTAAACGCCGATTCCGCCAAAGTTACCGCCGGAGAGCGATTCGTTGAGGCCTTGAATCTCGCGCGGCGAGAGATAGACGGTGTATGGATCGTGAACCGAGTTCATCATTCCACGCAACGCCGCATCCGTAAGGTCATCGGTTCCGCTTGCACCAAGCGTCGAACCGTAATGCGCTTGCGCGTATGCCAGAAGCGCCGCCGCACGCGCGCCGTCCTCGATCTCATCGCCGGCGGCGGCTTGCGCGGGTAATGTCGAGTTACCGACCTTCTTCGCGTTCAAGAGGCTCGCAAGCGCGTCGCGCTCTCCGGTTAGCGGAGTCTGCGGTGCGACCGGCTTGTAGTAGACGGTCTCGAGTCGTTGCAGTGCCAGGTCGGCGATAGCCGAGTCCGGCGAATCGTGCGAGGGGAAGAGGCCGCGCAGATCTCCCGTGGTTGCGACCTCAAAGAGCGACTGCCCGGCAATCTCGCCATTGCGATAGCCGAGATATAATGCGGCGACGGCAACGACGGCCAGCGCCACCAGAGCCGTTAGCAGAAAGCGCGAGGAAAGCCTCATAGATACTCTTACAATACCCAGCTTGACCGGTGACGAGTTTCTCTTGGGAAAAGAATACTTGCTAAGTCTTAATGGAGGCGGGGCGCCGGGTCAACCGGTTTGCCCGCAATTCGAACCTCAAAGTGAAGGTGAGGCCCGGTCGACTGCCCGGTCGAGCCAACCGCGCCGATAGCCTGGCCGCGTTGCACGCTCTGGCCCGCGGTCACATAGATGGCCGAGAGGTGCCCGTACCCGGTCGAATATCCGCCGCCGTGGTCTATCAGGATGTAGTTTCCGTACCCGCCGTACCACTGCGCCATAATCACCGTGCCGCCTGCGGCCGCCGTGACGGTCGTGCCCGTCGGCGCCGCGATATCGAGGCCCTGATGGAACTCGGGGGCGCCTCCGAAGGGATTCGGCCGCCAGCCGAAGGGCGACGTAATCGTACCGGTAACCGGCCACGAGAACATCCCCGAGCCCGAGCTTTCGCCGCCTCCCGCGATGCCGGCGGCTTGCTGCTGCGCCGCCAACTCGCGCTCGCGCTCTTGAATGAGGGATTCCAGCGAGGCTTCCTGGGCGGCCGAGAGGTCTTCCATCTCGGCGACCTCGGAGGCGACGCTGCGCCGCCGCATCCCCGCAAGCGCGACGAGATTACGCCGCTCGTCGGCGAGCGAGCCCAGCTGACTGCGCGCCTCGTCTTGCTCTTGTTGCTGCTGCTGCAACTCTAAACGAGTTGCCTCGAGTGCGGCTTCGACCGCGGCGACCCGCTGCTCGGCGGCCTTCCGCGCCCGCACCGCGCGTTGATTCGCAGCGATCAGAAGCCGCAGATCTTCCCACCGCTCGACGAACTCGCTAAAGGAACGAGCGGCGATGACGGCATCAAAATAATTCAAATTTCCGTATTCGTAGATATCGACCAGCCGCCGCTTCAGTAACTCGTCATGCAGATGCAAGGATCGCTGCGCGGCTTGGAGCTCGGTCGCGTTCCAGTCGATGCGACGCTGCGTCGACGTCTGCTGGCCGGCAAGGCTGGTGATCCGGCCGTTAACTTGGTCGATCGCGGCGTTGGTCTCGGTTAGCTGTCCTTGCAGGTCCTGATAACGCTGCGTGGCAGCATGCAGCTCGACGCGCTTGTTGTGCAGCCGCGCCTGCAATTGCGCTTGCCGGGCGCGCTGCGCCGCGATGCGCTGCTCGATCGTTGCGCTTGCCGCCGCGCTTGCCGGGAGCAGCGCGGCCGCCAGTACGAACGCTACGCTCCGATGGAGCGTGGAGCGGCTCAAGTTCGCAGGTAACGTCCGACGGAGATCCAGGAAGCGATCGCCCCGATAGCCGCTCCCACCAGGAGCAGCTCCGCGGCCAGCAGGCGCGCGTCTACCGGCATTGCGGCGAGCTGGACCCATGGAAGCGCCTCGAGCAAACGCGGCCAGAGCGCGGCCCGCGCGAGCGCCAGCACGCCTAGGGCGAGCAGCGCGCCGACTACGCCGTCGAGCAGGCCTTCGCAGATGAACGGCAACCGAATGTAGGTATTGGTGCCGCCGACGAGCTGCATGATCGCGATCTCGCGTCGCCGCGCGAAGACCGTGAGTCGAATCGTGTTCGAGATGATGATGCTCGCGACGCCGATGAAAACGGCGATGACGCCGATGCCGACTCGGCGAAGCACGCTTACGAGGGCGAGCATACGCGCAACGATCTTCTGCCCGTAGACGACGTTATCGACGCCGGAGAGGCGCCGCACGGTTGCCGCAACCGCCTCAACCTGCTCGGGCACCCGAGCCTTGATGCGGAACTTGTCCGGCAACGGATTCTCCGTCAGCAGGCCGGTATCGATGGCGCCGCGAGTCTGGGCTCGCAGCTCGGCTAGGCCCTGCCGTTTCGGAACGAACCGAGCCGAGGCTACCCGCGGATCTTGTGCGAGAAACCGCTCGATGGCCGCAGTCTGGGCGGGCGTAACGTCGGTGCGCAGATAGGCCGAAATCTCGATCTGATCCAACAGCCTCGTCCCGACGTCCGCCAGCGCCGATCGTACGAAGAGAAAGAGGCCGAGTAAGACGATCGTGATTGCAACGGTGCCGATTGCAGTAATTTGCATGCCCGCGTTGCGCGAAAAGTTGCGCAACACCTCACCCAGAAAGAACTTGACCTTGCCCGAGTCCAAGATAATAGTAGCCCCGCTCTTCATCAGTGGTGATTCGGCCATCTTCCAACCGCACGACGCGCCGGCGCATGCGGTCAACAACGGCCTGATTGTGGGTGGCAACGACGACGGTCGTCCCCTTGAGGTTAATGCGCTGGAGCAGCGCCGTGATCTCGGTCGTATTGACGGGATCTAAGTTTCCCGTCGGCTCGTCGCAGAGCAAGATCTTCGGGTTGTTGACCAGCGCTCGAGCGATCGCGGTTCGCTGTTGTTCGCCGCCCGAAAGCTCGTTGGGATACATGCGGCTCTTATGAGATAGCCCGACGAGATCGAGCACCCGCGGCACCTGCCGCTTGACGTCGCGCGTGTGAGCTCCCGTCACCTGCATCGCAAATGCGACGTTCTCCCAGACCGTCTTGTCGATCAGCAGCTTGAAGTCTTGAAAAACCACGCCCAAGTGACGCCGCAGTGCAGGGATTCGACTGCGACGCAGCGTGTCGACGCGAATGCCGTCAACGACGATCTGGCCGGCGGTCGAAGCCGCTTCTCGATAGAGCAATCGAAGGAGGCTGGACTTGCCGGTTCCGGAATGACCGACGAGGAAGACGAAGTCACCCTTGGCGATCTCGAGGCTTACGTTGTCTAAGGCGCGCACGCCGTTAGGATAGACGAGCGAAACGCCGCGCAGGGAGATCATCGCTGTGAGAGGAGTTTTTCTCCGGGTTGAGGCCTAAACCTTCGGCATGGACTTCGATTTAACCGACGAGCAAAAAGCGATCCAGAATCTGGCGCGCGAGTTTGCGCGCGACGAGGTGCGGCCATGCGCCGAAGAGATGGATCGCAACGAGCGCTTCCCATACGAGTTGATTGCGAAGATGGGAGAGCTGGGCTTCATGGGTTTGCCGTTCCCCGAGGAATACGGGGGAGCGGGAGCGGACACGGTGAGCTACGCGCTTGCAGTCATGGAGATCGCGCGAGCCGACGCCTCGACGGCGATCACGATGGCGGCCCACGTCTCGCTGGGAGCGACGCCGTTCTTACTCTTCGGGACGGAGGCACAGAAGCAGAAGTATCTCGTGCCGCTCGCGCGTGGAACGATGTTGTGGGGTTTCGGCCTAACGGAACCAAGCGCGGGAAGCGACGCCGGCAACGTTCAGACGAAGGCGGAGCTGCGCGACGGAAAGTGGGTCATCAACGGCACGAAGGCCTTCATTACGAACTCGGGCACCGAGATCACCGGCGGCACGACGATTACGGCGGTGACCGGAAGGCGTCCCGACGGATCTCGAGAGATCTCGAACATCATCGTTCCGCAGGAGACGCCGGGCTTCACGCGCAGCCGCAAGTACCGGAAGATGGGCTGGCGCGCCTCCGACACGCGCGAGCTTTCGTTTGCCGATGCCGCGGTGCCCGACGAGAACCTGCTCGGCCGGCGCGGCGAAGGTTACCGGCAGTTTCTTTCGATTCTCGACGGCGGCCGCATCTCGGTCGCCGCGCTCTCGATCGGGCTTGCGATGGGCGCATACGACGAGGCGCTCGCCTATGCCAAGGAACGCCAAGCCTTCGGTCAGCCGATCAGCAAGTTCCAGGCGATCTCGTTCAAGCTGGTCGACATGCTTACCGAGATCGAGCACGCGAAGCTGATGATGCTGCGAGCCGCTTGGGAGAAGGACCGTGGCCGCGACTACGTTCGGTCGGCGAGTTTTGCAAAGCTCTTTGCCGGCGAGCTCTCCCATCGGGTCGTCAACGAAGCGCTGCAGATTCATGGCGGGTACGGTTTCATGGACGAGTATCCGATCTCGCGCATGTACCGGGACCAAAAGATCAACGAGATTGGCGAAGGCACCAACGAAGTTCAGCGTTTGATCCTCGCGCGTTTGATGGGTTTATAGCGCCTTATACCGCATGCTCGGCGGATTCTACGCCGACCGCCGTTACGCCGGCGATCTCGGAGATCTTGGTGCGAACCCTTTCGACGATTCCGTCGTCGCGCCCGGGCCTGCTCAAGTTCGCAACGATCTCGACCGAGCCGTTGGTCACCCCGGACGTCGTCATCTCGTTGAGCGTGAGCGACGTCGAGCCGACGTTTTCATAGATGCATTCCCGCACCTCGTGTTGCGCCGAAACGGCGCACGAAACGCGTAAGACGTACGAAGTGGTGGAGTGCTCCGCCGATGGTCGCGGAATTTGCGAGATTGCCCATGCCAGCGGTTGAGCGAAGGTGTTGACCGCGACGATGACCGCGGCGCCGACGGCACCCTGCCACTCGAAGCCGCTGCCGACCAAAGCACCAACCGCCGCCGTCGACCACAGTGTAGCGGCGGTCGTCAAGCCGCGCACGTCGAGGCCCTGTCGAAGGATGACGCCGCCGGCGAGGAAGCCGACGCCGGTGACGACCTGCGCGGCAATACGCCACGGGTCGGAGACCTTTCCGCCGAGCGCCGGAAGCGCGCAAAAAAGCGCGGCGCCAACCGCAACGAGCGTCATCACGTGCAAGCCGGCCGCCCTTTGCCGCCACTGGCGCTCGAACCCGATCGCTAAACCCAGCGCAGTGGCGATGCCGAGCCGGGCGAAAAAGACCCCGCTGGGCAATGCGTCAGCCGGTGCTACCAACCCGGACTCGTTCCCACAGACATATGTAAGCAGCTGACTTAATGGCCGCAAAGGCTGCATTCCTGCGATCGGGGAGGGCGAGCGCCGCCCGCGCGTAAGGCAGCCGAGCGATCGTGATCGTGTTGAACGAGGCCCTACCAGACCGCAAGAAGGTTTTGGTTCGTTTCGCTACCTGGCTGCAGCTCGGCGCAATTTTGCAGCGATAAGGACGCTTATTAATTTCTTTTAGGTCGCGGCGTCAACGAGTATCGCCAGGAGGCGCAGTAATCCCCGAGGCGGAAGCCTCCTGCGCCTAAAGTAGCTGCAACCTGCGGTCCCGGCGCATGTAGAATCGGACTCGAAAGGACCCTGAGAAAAAAACTGATGAACTCGATCAATCGCTTTGGCGTGTTTTCGGCCGGCTTGGCCTTGATGGTTGTCGTCGCGACCGCCGTCGCGCGGGCGCAGGATGCGACGCCCGCGCCGGAGGCCACTCCGACGCTCATGGACAGAGCGTACGACGGACAGCTGCACATCACGGCCGCGCCGTATCTGTGGGGTCCGACGGTCCGTGGAAACTTTCAATTTTCCATTCCTACGTTGCCGCGTCGTCCGGGGCATACCGTGCAAAGCAGCGCGCAGGTCGGACCGAGCGATTACCTATCGAAGTTGAACTCGGGCGCGATGGCGGCGGTCGACGTGCGCAAGGGTCCCGTCGACGTCTTCGGTGACTTCATCTATGCGAACGTCACCTCCGACGCTTCCGCCTTTACGACGATTAGCACCCGCGGGGGCCGCGTGCAAGTTCCGGTTTATATCGGCGTATCGGCCCGTCTTGCCGCTAAGATCTGGGAGGCCGCTGCGGGTTACACCGTGGCAAGGGGTCACGACGCCGACTTGAGCGTCTTCTTGGGCGTGCGACAGTTCCCAATCAACCTCACCCTGGGTTACGACGCTACGATCGGTAAGCGCGGCCTCATCGCGCCCTCGGGCACGATTGCTGCTGCGACGCTCGCGAATGACGTCATCACCGGGCTGCGTGGAAAGGCTTTCTTCGGCGACGGCCACTTTTTCGTGCCGTATTACATAGACGTCGGGACCGGTAATAGCAATCAGACGTGGGAGGGCTACACGGGGGCCGGCTACGCATTCAATCACGGCCAGACGCTGAGTTTTGACTGGCGCTCGCTGAACTACTTTTCGTTTCCGCCCATCTCACACGTCCAGAAGTTGACGATGAGCGGGCCGCTTTTGGGCTACACGTTTAACATATAAAGCTCACTGCGCTTCCTTCAGCAACTGGCCGATGTCGATTCCACGCTTGACCGGCCAGAGCAGGCTCCAGACGACCTTCAGGTTCGTCTGCGGCGAGGCGAGCGGCCGGGTAACATAGGTATAGTACGAGACCGCCAGCGACATCAATTGATCGCCGTCCTTGAACGTTCGCGAGACGCCGCCACCAAGCGGGACGGCCCATTTATTTCCGGCGGCGCTCCAGTTCGCCGTCATGATCGGTGACGTTGACAACGCCCATCCGCCCTTGATGTTGTAGTTGAGAAACGGCTGAACCAAGAACGTGTTGACGTCGGCACGATTCGACGGGCCGGCAAACGACCAAAGCTGCGTTACGAGCGCTCCCATTACCCAGTTGCCGGGCATCACCAACGCGACCGCATCCGGACCGGCCGCCCATTTACCCGACGTAAGCGTCTCCGGCGAGCCCGTCGGAAATTGGAAGATCGGCCCGACGCCCCAAATAAGCTGACCCTGTTTGGTCTTGGGCGCAAAGAAGAACTGCTCTTGCGTGTCGCCGATTCCGAACGTGGAGGGGCAGCCGGTAGGCGATGCGCAGACGCTGGGAGGCGCCGTCGAGGGCTGGTTGACGATTGGGAAGATCGTGCGCGCGATCAGCGTCATGCGTGGAGAGAGCATAATCGGGATGACCGGCTGGACGTTGAGGTTATATTGGAACCGAGTGTAGGGGCCGAAGCCGTAGTTGAAATTGTTCTGAAACGGCACCACCGCGATGTTGCCTACCGGATTCTGCGACGTCTTGATAATCGCAAGGCGAAGCGCTTCTTGCTGGGCCGGCGTCAGTTTGCTGGCGTCGAAGCCGCCCGTGCTCGCATCGGGCGATGCCGCGGGAGCCGGACTCGGTGAGGGCTCCGAATGCGCCGGCGCCGCCATCGCAACCATCAGGACGAGAAGGCCCGCGCCTATCCCAAAGACGCGCAGCACTTACGTCGCGGGGCTTTCCGATACGATCGTCAGGCTCTTGGAATCGATGCTGTAGTTACCGGCTGCCACCATCCCGTTTGGCCGCGCGCAAATGACGCTGCTGTTGGGGCCGTAGATGACGACGAGACTCGGCGGCCCGCACGGCACCTGGGTCAGCTGATAACTTGCGAGCAGCTTTGCGCCGGGGCTTTGCGGGTCCACTTCGTAGGATGTGATGGGGACGTTATTGGCGGCCACAATCGAACCGTAGACCGCCGCCGACGTTACGCCGACCGCAAACGCTCCCCAGAAGCCGCCGCCGTAGTAGTACGGCGCCGGATACCAGGCATAGCCGCCGTTCCAGCCCCACGTCGGATAGCCGCGGTAGACGGGATTCGTGACCGTTGCACCGTGGTAGACGTAACCGTTATTGGCGTACGTGCTGGTGTGGTAGGTCTGTCCATAGGCGTTGGTTGCGGTACCCGATCCGCTGTACGTGTGATTGTACCTATTTCCACTTCCCGAGTCGCTGTACGATCCGTACGGATTGCTGCCGCTGCCGCTGTGGTTGTAGTTGCCGTTATAGGCGTTGCCGCTCGTGCTGCTGCTGTGGCTTCCGTAACCGTTCGACCCGCTGCTGCTGTGATAGTAGTTGCCGTTGCTGGAGGCTCCGCCGCTCGTCCGGCTGTAGTTGCCGTTGGTCGCCGTGGTGGTGCGGTTGTAGCCGTTCCCGGTATTGGTCGCCGTCGTCGTCCGGCTCGTGCCATAGCGCCCGGTGCTCGAGTGCGAAGCCGATCCGTCGCCGTGCATGTCGAAGCCGCCGGATGGACGAGAGAATCCGCCGCGGCCGGCAACACCGGCCAACGGAGCGAGAGAGATCAGCAGCATCATGGCCGCCATTCGCTTAACGTTCATTTTTGCACCTGATCGACGACGCCGGTCAGCGATAGGAAGGTCCCGGCCTTGGTTTCAACCGCGAGCAGGACGCCGCGCGGGGGTAACTGGGTTGAGGAGTGCGTGAGCTGTTCGTACGTCTGACTCGGGTTGAGCCAGACCGTTCCATTTGCTAATGCGATGTGCCGCTTCTCGCCGTACTGATAGAGGGTAGCGTCGTATGGCAGGCACTTGACGAGCTCGCCGATCTTGGTGCAGGCGGCCTTCCCGAAGACCAGCGTTCCCTGTCCGTCGCTCGACGTGATCCACATGCTTTGGTCTCGCACCGTGATTCGAACGTTCGTATAAGTCTTTGCGGACCCGTCCCGTTGCACGATGCGGGCGGTGCCGGCCGCATTTGCAACGCTGAGTTCCAGCGCGAACGCGCCGCTTAAAACGAGCGCGGCGACGGCAGTTCGTCCGCCGATTGGAGCCTTCCTAAAAAAGCGCAAGTGCTACCTACCTTACTCGAGAAGCGCCGGCCTCAAGCACTCAAATCACCGGCCTCGAAAAGGGATATCGTCGGGAGAGAGAGGAGGTCCTTCCATGAAGATTCGACGCTATTGGTTCGCGGCCGCAGTGTTGGCCGTGCTCTCGTCCGCCCGCGCACTTGCGGCGCTCCCGATCGGCGACAAAGCTCCGGATTTTACGCTGCAGGCGACGCTGGGAGGTAACGTCTTTACGTTTAACCTGGCCGACGCGCTCAAGAAGGGTCCGGTCGTTCTCTACTTTTATCCGGCCGCTTTCACGACGGGCTGCACGATCGAAGCCCACGAGTTTGCCGACGCGATCGACCAATATAAGAAGCTCGGCGCGACCGTCATAGGCGTCTCGCACGACCAGATCGACACGCTGCAAAAGTTCTCGGTCAGCGAATGCCGCAGCAAGTTTGCGGTCGCTGCCGATACCGATCAAACGGTCATGAAGGCGTACGACGCGGTGCTTGCGCAGCATCCGCAATACGCCAATCGGACCTCCTACGTCATAGCTCCGAACGGTGCGATCGTCTACACGTATACGAGCCTCGATCCATCGCTGCACGTGCAGAACACGCTGGCGGCTCTAAAGACGTGGAACGCTTCCAACGCTCCCAAGGCGAGCCCTTAAGGGTACGCTAGACGGCGTCGTCCTTAGCGAAGAGCTGCTGCGAGCGCGGAAGGCGCTTCGGAGACGTGCCGGCATCGAGCGCGGTGACGTCTCGCGGTACGACGTCGATCGGCGGGATCTCGCTAAGCTCGTCGGCGACGAGCGACGCCTCATCTTTGAGCTTACGCCCTTGGGGTAACAGCTTTGTTTCGTACGAGCCGACGGCGCCGTTGAAGGCCGCCACCGATCGTTCGAGGTGTTTTCCTACCTCGGCGAGGTGCTCGGAGAATTTCAGAGCGCGCTCGTAAAGAACTCGCCCGATGGTTGCGATTCGCTTGGCGTTTTCTTCCTGCCGCAAGGCCTGCCAGCCCATGGCGAAGGTTCGCAGCAGGCTGATCAACGTGAGCGGGCCGGTGACGAGAACGCCCTTGTCCAACGCGTATTCGATTAAAGCCGGATCGTCGTTGCAGGCAGAGCTTAGGAACGCCTCGCCTGGCACGAACATGACGACGTAATCGGCCGAACCCTGCGCCGTTTGATAGCCGCGGCGCGAGAGCGCGTCGACATGATCGCGCAGCGCCCGCGCGTGCTGCTTCACGAGAAGCTTTCGCGCGTCGTCGTCGGACGCTTCCAACGCCGCCTGCATCGCGTCGATCGGCGCTTTTGCGTCGACGAAGACGCAGCGTTCGCCGGGAAGGTTGACTCGCATGTCGGGCCGGACGCGGGCTTCCTCCAAAACCACCGTCTGCTGCTCGGCGAAATCGCAGTATGCCAGCATTCCGGCCTTCTCGACGACGTTTCGCAGCTGCATCTCGCCCCACTTGCCGCGCGAGGCGGGATTACGCAGCGCCATGACGAGCGTGGAGGTCTGGGTGCTGAGATTGACCGCGGCGTTTTCGAGTTTGTCGGTTCGGCCCAAAAGCTGATCGATCTGCGCGCGGAGGCTGCCGGCGTCGCGTTGCCGGGCCGCCTCGAGGTCGGCGATGAGCCGGTCGAACTCGGTCAGTTTTTGCGTCACCGGTGAGACGAGTTCGCCCACGCGTTCGCTGGCACGGGATGCCGTCGTCTCGCGCAACTCGTTCTTCGCGCGTTCCAACAGCGCTTCGATGGCTCGCTCGCCCGAGTGCTGCGTCTGTTCGAGCGTCGCACGAAGCGCCGCGTTCTCCGCCCGGGCGGCGAGCCACGCGATCGTCGCCCCGATGAAGCCGCCGAGCAGGAAGAGTGCGCCGGCTGTTGCGGTGAGGCTCACCATTGGTCGTCATTTTCGGCGCGACGGGCGGCTCGCTCCTAGAGCGTGAAGAAAGAAGTCGTAGGCCCCGGGCTTCGCAGAAGATAAAATGTAGGGCGCATTGGAACGCACGCTGGTTGACGTAACGCTTCCCGAAATGGGCGAGTCGGTTACCGAAGGCTCCATCGTAGAGTGGCGCAAACACGTCGGCGACTTCGTCGCCGAGGGCGATCCCCTCGTCGAAGTGACGACCGACAAGGTTGACGTCGAGGTTCCGGCAACGGCCTCCGGAGTCGTAACGCAGATCGCAGCTCGCGAGGGAGAGACCGTAACGATCGGCGGCCTTCTCGCGCAGATCGATACCTCGCAAGGGAACGGAGCAGCCGCCGGACCAGTCTCCGCCGGCAACGGCGCCCCGGCGCCTGCGCCTCGGCCGCAAGCCGTCGCGCCTCCCCGGCCGGGCGAGCTTCTGGCC
>JBAPZS010000364.1:0-7593 GCA_049285355.1 Candidatus Cybelea sp.
CGTTCCAGCGGTAACGAGTTGCTCGATAACCGTGCCGATCGTTTTCCCAACGCCGGCGAGTTTGAGGTGCTCGCCGGCCGCAACCAGGTCGGCGAGCGGTGCCGCATTCTCGACCGACGCGGCCGCCTTTTCGAAGGCCGTGTACTTGTAGAAGGATTCGCCCGCCAACTCCATCAGCGTGCGTATCTCGAGAAGCTTCCGCGCGACCTCGCTATTGGTGAGCACGACAGTGTAGTGAAGTTGGCCCAAGAGTGTTGAATGTACTGCCGCGATGCCTCTGCTGCGCATGAGGAATGCATCCTTTGCCAACGCCGCGGTTTCGGCCGGCCCCGTCACGCTCGAGATATCGCCCGGCCAGCGCGCGGCGCTCGGCTTCTCAACGCCGCGCGAAGCGTCGGTCGTGGCCCTTATGGCCGCGGGTATCGTGAAGGCTTCGACCGGCTGCGTGCTCGTCGCCGACTACGATCCACGGGTACAATCGGTTCACTGCAAGAGAATCGCGGGGTTCGTGCCGCACGAACCGTTGCATCTCGGCGAAGGAGACTTCTTTCGGTACGTCGGGTATCGGGCGGCGCTGTGGAGCCTGGATGCGCAGGCCGCGCGCGCCTACGCGCGAGTGCTCCGCGAGCGGCTCGACGGCGTGCACGAAGCCTTTGCCTTTCCGCTGATCGGGGCATTGATCGCGAGGCCGCAACTGCTCGTGCTCGATCGCCCGCAGCGTGCCTACGTTCGACAAATTCTCAACGCGATCGACGGGACCGCACTGCTCTCGACACACGCTCACGTCGGCGACGCCGAAGCCTTTGCCGACTCTTGCGAAACCGCGGCAGCGCGATGACCGCTCGCGCCCTGGCCGCTATCATGGAGGCGCGCCTCTACGTCTCGCGCCGGCTGATCGGGTACTCGTGCGCCTTCGTCGTTCTGGTTGCGCTCCTCCAACCGGCCGGTACGCTCGCGCCGCTCTTCTGCTGCACGCTCTTTGGAATCGTCATCGCTTTGGATCAGAGTGTGGGGCGCCATCCCCATCTCGACCGCTGCGAAGCGAGCGCGCCGCTCTTCGGCCGCGAGCTCGCGCGAGCCAAGGCGCTCGTTCCCTGCATCGCCGTCCTTTTTGCAGTAGCGCTCTATGCGTGCGCGCAGCTCGCGCGCCGATCGCCCGATACGCCGCTCACGCTGCTCGTCGTTTCGCCGGCCGTTGTGGCCGCAACGCTCGTCACGCTCTCTGCAACGATGCGCGGGGGCTGGAAGCGAGCGCTATATGTGCTCCTCGCCTGCGGGACGGCCATCGCGGCCTACGCGCTTGCAATCGCTGCCGCAGGAATCGCAGCAGAGCTCGCCTTTTGCGCGCTCGCGGCGTTTCTCGCGTTGCGTCAATACGGCGAGACGCTCGCCCGTTACGATCCCGTCTAGCAGTGCGTTAGATTACGGTCTGTGCCGGGACCGCGGTCGCGAGCTTTTCGAGCATCGCGCGATTGAACTGCGGCAGATCCTCGCCGCCGCGCGTCGAGATCCAGTTCGAATCCGCAACCGTCGGTTGATCGCGGTAGAGGCCGCCGGCATTGCGGATGTCGTCGCTAATCGAGTTGACGCCGGTAATCTGCCGTCCGCGCAACAGCTGCGATGAGATTAGCACCTGCGCTCCATGACCGATCGAGAACGTCGGCTTCTTGAGGGCATCGAACTCGCGCACGAAGCGCTGTACGTCACGATCCATGCGTATCCGGTCCGGCGAGGTACCTCCCGGAATGAGGAGCGCATCGAAATCTTCGGCCGTGCAATCCGCGACCAGCTCTTCAGCTCGCACGGTCTGACCGTCGTCGAGTCCCCGTTTACCGCGAATCCGTTGCCGAGCCCGCTCGTCGGTGCCGACGATCGTAACGATGGCGCCGGCCTCCTCGAGCGCCCGTCGCGGCTCCGCCAGCTCGATCTCCTCAAACCCGTCGCCAATTAAAGCGGCAACGCGCTTTCCTTCTACTCCCTGCATATCGGCCCGGTGATTCGCGCCGTCCGGAAGCCCACCTCTGCTGTGCGTTAGCCGAAGAGACCGCGGGTGAGACCGCCGTCAACCGAGATGGTTTGACCCGTCACGTAGCCGGCAGGCTCGCCGCATAAGAAGACCGCCATCGGCGCGAACTCCTCCGGCGAAGCGATTCGGCCAATCGGCACGTCGCTCGAGGCTTCGTGCAAGCGCGCCTCGTCGTTCCCGTAGAGCGCGCGCAGCCGCGCCGTATCGACGCGACCGGTCGCGATGGAGTTGACGGTGACGCCGTCGCTTGCGACCTCGACGGCGAGCGTTCGCAAAGCGGCGACCAGCGCGGTGCGCAAAGCGTCCGACAGCGCAAGATTGTCGATCGGCTGCTTCACCGCGGTCGAGGTGAGCGCGACGATACGGCCCCAACGCTTGGCTCGCATCGGCGGAACGACCGCGTCGAGCAGCTGGAGCATCCCGCGCAGCAACAGGCGATAGGCGGTGTCCCAGTCGGCCAGTGCGAGCTCGGAGACGCGCCCCGGCTTCGGACCGCCGCCGTTGAGGATTGCGATATCGGGATCGCCGTACGCATCGCGGAACGCGGCGAGCATCGCCGAGATCGAGCCGGGATCCGCAAGGTCGAGCGCAAATCCACGCGCGTCTTGCGCCCCGAGCCGGCGCGCACGTTCTGCCACGCCCTCGAGAAGCTCCACGCGACGTGCGGCTAGCCCCAGCTTGACGCCCTCTTCGGCTAGGCGGAGCGCGATGGCTTCGCCCAGTCCGGAGCTCGCCCCGGTGACCAGCGCGACTCGACCCCGCAACTTCAAATCCATGGCAGTGCCGAGTTTTGCACGCTGGGGGGCGAACCTTGCGCGACCCGCACGGCTTTGCTATCCTTAGCCGGTCGCCGGGACGGTCGGCCCCGTCTGTACCCGCGCGAGACTATCCTGACTAAGGAGTTCACGACGTGCCGCTCACCAAAGAACAAAAGGCAGAGATCTCGACCAAGTACGGCCGAGGCACAAATGACACCGGCTCGGCCGAGGTGCAGGTCGCGATGCTGACCGCCTCGATAAACACGCTCACCGAGCACCTCAAGATTCACAAGAAGGATCATCATAGCCGCCGCGGGCTGCTGTTGCAGGTCGGGCAACGCCGCCGGCTGCTCAACTATCTGCACGCGACAGACCTCGAACGGTATCGCAGCCTGATCTCGGATTTAGGCCTCCGCCGCTAACACTTTCAAGAAGTTCTGATTTAGTTCAGGGCTAGGAGCGGCGGCCCGAAGGTTACTAGTTCGTAATCGAGGGCCGACGCGACAACGCCCTAGGCTAAATCAGGGCTTCTTGCGCTCGTGAGCGCGGCGGGCGGCGCCGACAATAGCGCTCACGCCCATTCCGTAATATTCGATCAGCTCGACGGGATCGCCTGACTGACCGAAGCGATCGTCGACGCCGACGAACTCGATCGGCGTCGGCAGTTGCGCGGCGAGAATCTCGGCAACGCGCGAGCCCATTCCGCCGGCCTTTTGATGCTCCTCAACCGTTACGACCGCGCCGCACGTACGCGCCGCGTTGACGACGGCGGCCTCATCCATAGGTTTGACCGTATGATTGTTAACGACGCAGCACTCGATGCCGTGCTCCGCCGAAAGCAGATCCGCCGCGATGAGCGCGTTATAGACGAGAATGCCGCAGGCGACGATCGCGACGTCGCTGCCCTCACGCAGTATCTGCACCTTGCCGATCTCGAACGGACTATCATCGGTCGTAATCACCGGCGACTTTTCCCGGCCAAACCGTAGGTAGACCGGGCCCCAAGCCTCCGAAAGCGCAATCGCCGCCTTCTTCGTTTGCACTGAGTCACAGGGAACGACGACGGTCATGTGCGGTATGACGCGCATGATCGCGATATCTTCGATCGCCTGGTGCGTCGCGCCATCCGGGCCGACGGAGACGCCGGCATGGGCTCCGGCGATTTTTACGTTCGTCTCGTTGAGCGCCATGATCGTGCGTACTTGCTCCCACGAGCGCCCGGGATTGAACATTGCATAACTCGCAATCCACGGAATCTTGCCGACGGCGGCAAGGCCGCCGGCCATCGCGACGAGCATCTGCTCCGAGACGCCGATCTCGATATATTGCTGCGGGCGCGCCTTCTTGAAGCCCTCGAATCGCGTCGACTCCGAGAGGTCGGCGCAGATCCCCAGCACGTCGCGATTGCGCGAACCGGCCTCGATCAATCCTTCACCGAATCCGTTACGCGTCGGGACGAGCTTGAGATCCGCCGAGCGATAATCGGCCAGTTTCATCCGCTGTGCCGCGGCGTCGTGAACCTTCGTCCCGCTATGCATGGGCCGCAATCCGTTCGCGCTCGGCGGCCAGTTCGCGCAGAGCTTCGTCGGCCTGCTGCGCGTTCGGCGGCTTACCGTGCCAGAGATAGTCGCCTTCCATGTACGATACGCCTTTGCCCGGCACGGTCTTGGCGATGATCACTTGCGGTTTTCCGACGACGCGTCGCGCGCGCTGCGCGGTAGCGATGAAGTCCGCAATGTCGTTACCGTCGCACTCGAATACCTCCCAATTGAAGGCGCGGTACTTGTCGGCAAACGGTTCGAGCGGCATCACGTCTTCGGTACTGCCGTCGATCTGGATGAAGTTCCGGTCGACGATGGCCGTAAGGTTATCGAGCTTGAATTTCGCACCGGTCATGACCGCTTCCCAATGCAACCCGCACTGATGCTCCGCATCCGACGTAACGACCCAGATGTGAAAGTCTTTGGCGTCCATCTTCGCGCCGTATGCCATGCCGACGCCTTGCGCCAAACCCTCACCCAACGGACCCGACGTCGTTTCGACGGAGGGCAGCTTCACCCGCTCCGGATGCCCTTGAAGGCGCGAACCAAACTTGCGCAACGTCAGAAGCTCCTCGACCGGAAAATAGCCGAAGTTGGCCATCGCGGAGTACCGAACCGGCGCGATGTGTCCGCATGATAGGAGCAGCCGGTCACGCTGCGGCCACATCGGCGCGGATGGATCGTGCCGCATCAGGTTCCCGTAGAGCGCCGCAAAGACGTCCGACATATCCAGCGGACCGGCCGAATGCCCGGAGCCGGCCGCCAGCAGCGAGCGAATTATGCCCTGGCGAATGTCGTTCGCCTTGAGCTTTAAACCGGTAAGCTCCGAGGGAGTAAGGCTCTCCATGGGGCCGTTATACCAGCCGCAGCGCACGCGACCCTAGGAACGCTGCAAATCGCGGCGGGGCAGGGTGCCGATTGGGGCGGCCCGAATGGGCGACGGTTAACATAAAGCGATAAGAAAATAGAATTAGGAGATACCGTGCCCGAATCCGTTACTTTGACGGTCGGCGGGCGCACGATGACCATCGAAACCGGTGAGCTGGCGAAGCAAGCAAACGGCTCCGCCCTCATTCGTTATGGTGAACAGAACGTCGTGCTCTGCGCCGCAACCGCCTCCGAAAAGCCTCGCGAAGGCATCGATTTCTTTCCCCTCACCTGCGATTTCGAAGAGAAGATGTACGCCGCCGGAAAGATTCCGGGAGGCTTCATCAAGCGCGAGGGACGCCCCTCAGAGCACGCGGTGCTCAGCTCGCGTCAGATCGACCGCCCCATTCGTCCGCTCTTTCCCGATGGCTTCCGAAACGACGTTCAGATCGTCGCCACCGTGCTCTCGGTCGATCCGGAGCTTGACGCAGACGTTCTCGGCGTCTGCGCGGCCGGGGCAGCGCTTGCGTTGAGCGACATTCCCTTCGACAAGACGGTCGCCGCGGTTCGCGTCGGACGCGACGAGAGCGGCGCCTACGTCTGCAATCCAACGCTGCCGCAGTACGAAAGCGGCGGAATGGAGATCGTCGTCGCCGGCACCGCGGACGCGGTGATGATGGTCGAAGGCGAAGGCAAGGAGATCGAAGAGGAGGCTTTCCTCGGCGCGGTCGAGTTCGCGCACGCCGAAATTAAGAAGATCGTCAAAGCGATCGATCAGCTGGCGCGCAAAGCAGGCAAGAAGAAGCGCGAGTATCCCGTCGCGCAAATCGACGCGACACTCGACAAGTGGGTGCGCAAGGCGTTCGCAAAAGACGTCGCCAAAGCGATGCGCACCGTCGACAAGCAAGCGCGTGAAGCAGCCTTCGCTGCGATTACCGTCGACGAAGCGATCGCGCGTTGCGGAAAGAAAGACGAGAACGTCCGAGCGCTGCTCGAGAACCCCCTTACTCACAAAGAGTTCGGCAAGATTCTCAAAGCGATGGAAGAGGACGAGCTGCGCACGATGGTGGTCGACGAGCAGGTCCGACCCGACGGCCGCAAGCCCGACGAGATTCGCCCGATCTGGTGCAAGGTACATTACGTGCCGCGCGTTCACGGATCCGGCATCTTTACGCGCGGCCAAACGCAGGTCTTCACCGCGGCCACGCTAGGTTCGACCAGCGACGCCCAGCGCCTCGACGGCATCGTCGCGCTCGAAGATAAGCGCTATATGCACTTTTACAACTTCCCGCCCTATTCGGTCGGGGAAACCCGCCCGATGCGCGGGCCGGGACGCCGCGAGATCGGTCACGGCTTGCTGGCCGAGCGCGCGTTGAAGGCGGTGCTCCCCGCAAAAGACGACTTTCCGTATACGCTACGACTGATGAGCGAGGTTCTTGAATCGAATGGCTCATCGTCGATGGCATCGGTCTGTGGCTCGACCCTCGCCCTCATGGATGCGGGCGTCCCGATTCGCGCACACGTCGCCGGCGTCGCCATGGGGCTGATTCTCAAGGGCGACAAGTACACGGTTCTCACCGATATCCAGGGCCTCGAAGACGCGCTCGGCGAGATGGACTTCAAAGTCGCGGGTACCAAGAAGGGCATCACCGCGATCCAGATGGACATCAAGGTGCAAGGCATCACCGTCGCGATCATGCGTGAAGCGATGGAACAGGCGCGCAAATCGCGTTACTTCATCATCGATAAACTCACCGAAACGATCGCCCAGCCGCGCGAGGAGCTTTCGCAATACGCGCCGCGCATGATCGTGATAAAGATCGACCCGGCCAAGATCAAAGACGTCATCGGTCCCGGCGGCAAGATCATCAACAAGATCATTGCCGACACCGGAGTCGAAAAGATCGATATCGAGGATGACGGCAGCGTCTTCATCACTTCACTCGACGGTGCATCCGGCGATAAGGCCAAGCAAATCGTCGAGAGCCTCACAAAAGAGGTCGTCGTCGGCGAGACGTACGTCGGTACGGTGACCCGCATCATAACGATCGGCGCCTTCGTGCAGATTCTACCGGGCAAAGAAGGCCTGGTTCACATCAGCCAGCTGGCACCGACGCGCGTCGAGAAGGTCGAAGACGTCGTTAAACTCGGCGACGAGGTCATGGTGAAGGTCATGGAGATCGATCATCAGGGCCGCATCAATCTCTCGCGAAAGGCGTTGCTCGGAGGCGTCTCGCCAAACGGCGACTTCGCCGGGCGCGCCCCGCGCAGTCCGCGCGATAGCGCACCGGTTGGCGCGCCGTCTTCTGCACCCGCAGCGTCGCCTTCTGCGCCCGGCGCCCCGCCGACGCGACGGCGCCGGCGACCGCACGGACGACGCGACGAAGAGTAGCTTTTAGGC
>JBAPZS010000365.1:0-12321 GCA_049285355.1 Candidatus Cybelea sp.
TTCCCGCACTGCGTCCGGTTAAGGTCGAGAGCATTCCGCTGCACGCGAGCGTGGAAGTCGACGGTGATGCTGCGGCGGTACGAAGCCGCCTTGCCGACTTTTTCGTCGCGCGCGGATGGCGCGTTCGGCATCGCATCTTCGGCGGAATCGAGTGGAGCTTCGCCGACAAAGCGGACTGGGCACGGCGCGGCGTCTTGGTCGCGCACGCAGGATTCGTAATCATCGCGGCCGGCACGACGCTGTACTGGGCGCGGGGTTTCGACGGCGAAGTCGCGCTGCTCGATGGTCAAACTACGACGATTCCGAGGACGGGAACCGTCATCCGGCTCGACGACTTCGCCTATCGCATCGCGCCGACGCAGACCAAGAGCGGCATGGTCTACCAGCCGATCGACTACGTCTCGCGCGTCACGGTCAGCGGTAGGGACGGAATGCCAAAGCAGATGACGGTCCGCGTGAACCATCCGATTAACATCGACGACACGCTCTATTACCAGGCGAGTTACGGCTTCGGCATGCGGTTCTTGGTGACGCACGACGGAAAGCGCAATGCGGACCTCTCCGGCCGGACGCTGCTGGAGGGCGACTCGTTCGACCTTCCGGGAACACAGCGCACCGTGACGTACGAGCGCTTCGCTCCGACGGTCGATAAAGCGAGCGGCATGCCCACCGCCGATCCGCGCGTCAACGACCCGGCGGTCGCGCTGACGGTCTCGCAGGAGGGCGCTACGCTGGGCGAGGCCCTCGTCCCGTTGGGCACCTGGATCGACCTGGGAGGCGGCTGGCGCCTCATCCCCCAGCGGTACGTCATGTACAGCGGGTTCCAATATCGGCACGACCCCGGCGTGCCGCTGGTCGGAATCGGTGCCTTCGTGCTCCTGGCGGGACTGATAATCTCCTTTTACTTCGTGCCGGCGCGGCTTTACGCGCGAGTGGACGAAGACGGAGCCGCCCGCGCGCGCGTCGGCGTGGCCGCGACGACCGTGAAGGGCTACGACGTTTTCGAGAGCGAGTTCGCCCGGTTGGTGGTAGCGTTGAAGGCGACATTCTTATGACGCTGGCCTGGGACGAAATCCTTATTGCCGTTGCCCTGGGCGCCTACGCGCTAGGCGCGCTCTCCCTCATCATTTACTTCTTCTCCCGCGATTGTGCGTTTCGCAAGGCCGGCATTCCGCTGGCCATAATCGGTTGCGTCGCTCAGTTCGCGCAGCTCGCCGTCCGCTTCGAAACCACGCACGTCTGGCCGCTGCTCAACTTGTACGGGTCGCTCTCGCTCTTTTCCGCGATGTCCGTAGCGATCTTCATCGGGTTCGCGTTTCGCTATAGACTTTGGTTCGCGGGCGGCTTCGTGCTCGTGCTTGCCGCGATCTTTCTCGCCTACGGCGTCACCTGGTACGAGGGAACGATGCCGCCCGTCCCATCGCTGCAATCCTACTGGGCTAAGATTCACGTACCGATCGTCGTCTCTTCGTACGCCGCGTTTTTGGTGTCGTTCGTCTTCTCGTGCATCTACTTGATGAAGTATTACGTTCAGCGCAACGCTACCGGGGCGACGGCGCGCTGGCTGGCCTCGCTTCCGAGCCTGCCGCAACTCGACGTGATCGTCTACCGAGCGGTGGCGGTCGGTCTTCCGCTGATCTCGATCGGCATCATTACGGGCGCGATGTGGGCGCGCGAGGCGTGGGGCGCGTATTGGCAATGGGATCCGAAGGAGACGGCGGCGCTCTTCTCGTGGATCGTCTATCTCGCGTACATGCATTTGCACACGCGCCACGCCTGGCGCGGTTTACGGACGAGTTGGGTTAGCGTGATCGGTTTCTTGTCGATTATCTTCTGCTATCTCGGGGTGAACATCTGGATCTCGGGATTGCACAGCTACAAGGTGTGATCGAAGTCCTGGCGGGCAGGTGCAGGCCGGGCTTACAATCTCGCCAAATGAGCCTGCCACCCGTACCTACGCGCTCTTGGGAGAACGACCGTGTCTGACTCGAATGCCGGCGCCGCGCCGGACGTTTCAGCCGAATCCGCGGACGAAGTTAGTCGGCGCACTTTCATGGCGAACGCCACGTTGGCGATCGGCGGAATCGTCGGCCTCACGCTGGCGATCCCCATCGTCGGCTCGCTGCTTCCTCCCCAGAACGCTTCGGCCGGCACCTGGGCGCCGCTCTCGGCCGAAGAGCTCGACGCGCTGCAAAAGGCGACCAACAAGCCCGTCAAGCTGACCTTCACCATGAAGTACAAGGATGCGTACCTGCCCGAACAATCCGCGTCGGAGTACGCCTGGGGCATCAAGATCGACCTCGAGAAGTTCCGCGCCGCGCGCCCCGATATTTTCACCGTCACCGGGCCGGATGGCGACCTTACGTACCCCCCGGTCAGCATGGGCTTCGTCGTCTTTAGCCCGATCTGCCCGCATCTGGGCTGCTACTACAACTGGAGCGACGCGAACAACCGGTTCATGTGCCCGTGTCACGGTTCGCAGTACACGTTTGACGGAACGCACGTCGCAGGACCGGCTCCGCGCGGCTTGGACCCTCTCCCGTTCCGCGAGCGCAACGGAGCCGCCGAAGTGACGTGGATCGTGTATCAGTCCAACGTACCGCAGCGCATCGTCGTCTCGTATCAGGCATAGGTGATCGCTGATGCTTAACTGGATCGAGAAACGCACCGGCTTCGTCTCGCTGGCGAAGGACTTTTTGACCGAGGACGTCCCCGGGGGCGCTAAATACTGGTACGTTTTCGGCAGCGCAACCCTCTTCGCGATGATCGTGCAGATCGTCACCGGCATCTTCTTGACCTTCTTCTATGCACCGTCGGCGGAAACGGCTTGGGAGTCCACCCGCGCGATCTATCTGAACCCCTACACGCACTTTCTCTTAGCGGTCCACTACTGGGGCGCGTCGGCGATGATCGCGCTCGTCTTCCTGCACCTGCTGCAAGTACTCATCTGGGGCGCCTACAAATCGCCGCGCGAGCTGCAGTGGGTGGTCGGCGTACTCTTGCTGCTCGTGACGCTGGTGCTCGGCCTGACCGGTTACCTCTTACCGTGGGACATGGACGCGTATTTCGCGTCGCAGGTCTCACTAAATATCACGGGTCTCGCGCCCGTGTTGGGGCCGGTGATCCAGCACATAGCGCAAGGCGGCGGCAGTATGGGCACCGAGACGATCAATCGTTTCTTCGGCCTCCACGTTTGGCTGATGCCGGCCGCACTCGTCCTGCTGGTCGGCGCGCACTTAGCGATCTTTCGCCATAACGGGCCCGCCGGGCCGGCCGTGGACGATCGGCGCACCCTGCGCCCCGGACGCTTCTGGCCCGATCAGTTTTTCATGGACGGGGCGTTCTCGCTGATCGTCTTCATCATCATCTGTTTCCTTTCGTTCGCGTTTCCGCCGTATCTCGACGCGAAGGCCGATCCGACGAAGTTCTTCGTACCGTACCCGGCCTGGTATTTCTTATCGCTCTTCGGGCTGCTCGCGCTGGTGCCGCCGGAGATTCATCTTGGTCCGATGGCGATTGGTACCGAGCTAATCGCGACGATCGTCGTACCAACACTGTTCCTCTTGGTCGTCCTCTTGCTTCCGTGGCTCGATCGCAGCCGGTCGCGGAGCATGGCAGCGCGCTCGGGCATTCTGTGGACGACGGCTCTCGTCGTAGCTGGGATCGTCGGCTTGTCGATCTTCGCACAGGTCACGACAACGATAAAACAGGCGGCAGCGCCGGCCTCGCCGCCGGAAGCGCAAGTCCTCAGCGCGGCCGAAGCGGCGACTATCTCCGGTGGCGGTTCCGAAGGTGGCGCTGCAACATCGCCAACGAACGCCAACGGGACGAAAGTCTTCGCGGCGAACTGCGCGAGCTGCCACGGAGCGCAGGGCACGGGAGTTCCCGGCACGTTCCCGCCGCTTGCGAACAACCCCGTCGTAACCGGCGATCCCAAGACGGTCATCGGGATCGTGCTGGGCGGTTTACATACCCCGATAACGGTCGGCGGACAGAGCTACAACGGACAGATGCCGGCGTGGAAGGGCAATCTTTCGAACAAAGACATCTCCGACGTCATCACCTACATTCGAAGCTCGCTCGGTAACAATCACGCCTCCGCCGTAACCGAGTCGCAAGTCGCCGGCTATAAGCCCTAGGGAACCCGAGGAACCTAACAGCGCGGTCCCTCGTAGAGCACGAGTGCAGCCTTTCGGTCAACGGCGATCAGGCGTAACTTGCGCCCGTAGGTAGGATCGCCGGTTACGCCCGCGGCCGGCACGATAACCCAGGCGCGCGGCGCCGCACAGATTACCGAGCGCGGATCCACTCCATCAATGGGAGGATCGCCGTCGCTGGGTGGCGCCAGCACGCGCACCACCGGCCGCGTATAAAAGAGCAGTGCGTTGCCGCCGGAGACGTTTTGAATGGCCACGACGTCGCCCGGCTCGCGCATTCGCTCGATGAGTGATGCAAGCCGCGGCACCGGTTTAAAGGCTTCCGCATGCGGCAAGACGGTTACGGCGAGCACGTCGGTTGCGACGATCGCAGCGAGCGCCAGCGCGTACGGCGCTACGCGAACGCTGCTGCGCCGCGCGACCAGCAACGCCGTCAACAACGAACCCGCGAAGATCGCCGCGGCCATTGCCACCAAAGGCGGCACCGCGATTGCAATCTCAGCCGTCAGGCGATTGTTACGAGTGAAGAGCCAGAGGGCAAAAGCGACCGCCCCGATCGCGATCGGAACGGTGGCCGCGGAAATTACGGCCGAACGCGTACCCCCGCGATGGACGACCGCTTCGAAGTAGAGGGCCGTTATCAGCGCGAGCGCGGGAAACTCGAGTGCGACGTAGTTCGGAAGCTTGGTGCGCGCCAGACTAAAGAAGAGCAGCGGAACGACGATCCACGTAAGAGCCAGCCGGAGGAGCCGTGAAACGGCCGGATCCTGCGGCGCGCTCGTGCGCAGAGATCGGATACCGTACGTGACGGCCATCGGCAAGAATGCGATCCACGGGAAAAACCCAAGGATGATGACCGGAATGTAATACCAGAACGGTCCCGACTGATTCTCGACGACGCCGGTATAACGGCCGATCGTGTATTCTCCGATCAGCTTTTGCAACGGAAAGAGGCGATAATGGAGGACCTGCGCGATCGGCCACGGCGCCGCGATCGCGAGAAACGCGAGAATGCCGACGATCCAGGCGCGCGCCGACGGCAGATGCGTCGGCTCGTAGCGGCGGTTCCAAAAATAGTACGGCACTACGACCAAGAACGCGATGACGGGCGCGACGAGACCCTTGGCAAGGAAGCCGCCGCCCGCGGCGATCCAGCCGTAGATCGCGTAACGGTCGCTGCCCGTTTCGAGCGCTCGAAACCACCAAAAGATCGTCATGGCGATCGCTAAGTCGAGCAGCGCGTCCATGATCGCGAGCCGTCCGATCACCGCTTGCATCAAGGATGTCGAAAGAATCACCGCAGCAAAGACCCCGACGCGAGCCCCCGCTTGCCGCGCAACCGCATAACCCGTGAATCCGGAGAGCGCGATGGTTGCCAGCGCCGACGGAAGTCGCAGCGCGAACGCCGTCGGGCCTGCCAACAGCGAAAAGATGGCGCCCATCCAGAAGTAGAGCGGCGGCTGGACGAAATACGGTACGCCGTTGAGATGCATGATCACCCAATCATGCAGGAGGAGAATTTCCTTGGCGACTTCGCCGTACGCGGTTTCGCTATTATCCCACAGCGTACCGACGCCCAGTCCGGGTAGGGTCACTAGCGCTGCAACGACCGCACCGACGACGGCGGCACGAACGGCTCCGTCCGCGGTTCTCTTCATGACGCAAGGCGGTTTTTGGCTGCCGGACGCTGAACTCTTTTAATACTTCTATGCTTCCCATCTCGCTTCGGCCCAACGGCCGTCGAGCGGTTATCGTCGGCGGAGGAAACGTCGCCGCTCGTAAAGCCGAATCGCTGGCCGATGCCGGTTTCCCTATCTCGGTGGTAGCGGAACGGATCTGCGATCCGCTGCGCGAAATCGCGCGCGCTACCGGAGGGACTTGCGTGGAACGCAGCTACGATTCGAGCGATATCGCCGGGGCCGCGCTCGCGGTTGCCGCGACCGATGACGACGCCGTCAACGCCCGCGTCGTTTCCGACGCCCGCGAACGAGGCGTGCTCGTCTGCGATGCCGGCGCTGCGGATCGCGGGGACTTTACGATGCCGGCGACGGTTCGACTCGGCGACTTGACGATCAGCGCCGACTCCGGCGGAAACTCGCCGGCATTTTCCAGGCGAATCGTTCATGAACTTGCGGCGCATTTGGGACCGGAGCACGCCGATGCCCTGCGTGTGCTCAAGCGCATGCGGGCCCACGTCAAAGAGAGCTTCCCGCAAGATGAGGGCACGCCCATTTTGCGCGCACTCGCCGAACGCCCGGTCCGCGAGCTTGCAGCGATGCCCGAGAGCACCGTCGTGTGCGCGACGCGGCGCAGTCCGCTCGCGATGATTCAAAGCCGAGCCATCGCGGCGCGCTTGGCCGAACGCGGTATCGCGACGACGATGCTCGGCATCACGACCAGCGGCGATCGTGATGAAGAACGTCCGATCGAGCGGCTCGGCACGACGAACGTCTTCGTCACCGAACTCGAAAACGCACTTCGCGAGCGCCGTGCCGACTACGCGGTGCATTCCTGCAAAGACCTTCCGAGCACGATGCCCGACGATATGCAAATCGCGGCCGTCTCTCGCAGAGAAGATGCGCGGGACGCCTTCTGTAGCGAGCGCTACTCCCGCTTCGACGACCTCCCCGGTGGAGCGGTCGTCGGAACCTCGAGCCCGCGGCGTCGAGCGCAGCTAGCAGCGCTTCGGCCGGACCTGCGATATGAGACGCTGCGCGGCAACGTCGGAACCCGGCTGCGCAAGTTAAGCGAGGGACGCTACGACGCGATCGTGCTGGCGATGGCGGGCCTGCTTCGTTTGCGCGAGCGTGCCGCGCACGTCGTGCCGTTCGACGTCGAAGCGATCGTGCCGGCGGCTGGGCAAGGCGCGCTCGTGGCCGAAACGCTTACGGGGGACGCTTCGCTGGCCGAGCTGCTTTGCTCCACTTCGGACGACGCCGATAGCCGGTTGTGCATCCTTTGCGAGCGTGCCGCGCTACGAGCGATGCACGCGGGTTGCAGCGCACCGATCGGGGTTCACGCGCGGCTCTTGCAAGAACGCATGATCGTCGATGCTGCGGTCGAGACGCAGCCCGGAACGGTCGTTCGTCACCGTCTCGAAGGCCGCGTCACCGATGCCCATGCGGCAGAAGCGCTCGGCACGAAGTTGGCCACGGAGTTAGGCGCTCGCGGTGTCACCGCAAGCGGAGCGCTTCGTTGATCGCCTCACGACCCCGGCGGCTGCGTCGCGGCCAAGTTATGCGCGAGCTCGTTGCGGAGCATCGCCTCGGAATCGAGCACCTCGTGCAACCCATCTTCGTCGTCGAACGCGACGAAGATGCCGGACCGATCGAATCCATGCCCGGCATCGCGCGACACGCGCTCGGCGGCGCCGTAGCCGAGGCTCGCGAGCTCTTCGCGCTCGGCGTCAAGAGCGTGTTGCTCTTCGGCATTCCGGCATACAAGGACGCCGCAGCGTCGAGCAGCTTCGATCCCCAAGGCATCGTCCAGCAAACGATTCGCGCGCTGAGGACCGCTTTGCCGGAGATGCTGGTGATCGCCGACCTGTGCGCCTGTGAATATACCGATCACGGCCACTGCGGTTTACTTGACTCGCAGGGCGACGTGGACAACGACGCAACCCTGGAGCTGCTCGCGCGCATCGCGCTTACCTATGCCGAGGCGGGCGTCGACATCGTCGCCCCCTCCGACATGATGGATGGCCGCGTCAAGGCGATCCGCACCGCGTTGGACGCACAAGGTCACAAAAACGTCGCCATCATGGCCTACAGCGCAAAGTATGCCTCGGCCTTCTACGGACCGTTTCGCGACGCAGCCGCCAGCGCACCGCGGCACGGTGACCGGCGCAGCTACCAAATGGACGCGCCGAACGCGCGCGAAGCATTGCGCGAGATCGCGCTCGACATTTCTGAGGGCGCCGATATCGTGATGATTAAACCCGGTTTGCCGTACCTCGACGTTTTGCGCGCCGCGCGCGACCGGTTCGACGTGCCGCTCGCCGTCTATAACGTCAGCGGCGAGTATGCGATGCTAACGGCGGCAATTCGCAACGGCTGGCTCGACGGCGACCGCGCCGTAGACGAGATCTTGACGTCATTCGTGCGCGCCGGCGCGGATATCGTCATTACGTATTTCGCCAAGGAGTATGCGCGGCGCCATGGGTGAAGCCGTTCTGCTGCTCGCCGGCGGTGCGGCGACGCGCTTTCCGGGAAAGCTCGAATATTGCATCGAGGGGAAGCCGATGATCGCGAGGCTCTTCGAGCGGTTAAGCGGTCGGTGGGCGGTCCACGTAGCCGGTAAGGCCGGGTTTACTTCGCCGATCGACGCCGCGCTCGATGCGCCGCTCTTGATCGATCGTTGGCCCTCGGGCGGTCCACTGCTCGCGCTGCTTTCGGCTGCTCCCTACATCCGGGCCGAGCGCATCTTTGCCGTGGCAGCCGACCAGCCGCTGCTGGAATGCAGCGTGCTCGAGCAACTCGCGGCGGCGTGGCGGCCCGGCGACGAGGCCGTCGTGCCCAAGCATAAGGGCGGCATCGAACCGCTTGCCGCGCTTTACGATCGCTTCGCGCTGCTGGGAGAGGGCGTACGGTTGCGGCGCGCCGGGCGCACGGCCATGCGCGATCTGATCGCCTCGCTCGCAACGCGCTTCGTAGCCGTCGAGGAGTCGTACTTTCACAACGTGAACGAGGTTTCCGATTTGCTCGCGATACCGCAGACCTCATGAAGCTGGAACGTTCGATCGGCGCTTTCGCCCGCGCCCGCGGCGTCATCGCCGGCGGCGTCAACTCGCCGGTGCGCGCGCTCGGTTCGGTCGGACTCTCCCCGATCTTCATGAAGAGCGGCGCGGGCGCGAACCTTTACGACCTAGACGGTAACGTCTACCTCGACTACGTGATGTCGTGGGGCGCACTGCTCCTCGGCCACGCACACCCCGCCGTGACGCGCGCGGTCGACAATGCCGTCGCGCAAGGCACGTCGTTCGGAACGCCGACCGAGGTGGAGACGCAACTCGCCGAGATGATCGTTTCGATGATGCCGTCCATCGAACGGGTGCGTTTCGTTTCGAGCGGTACCGAAGCGGCGATGAGCGCGGTTCGCCTGGCACGCGGGTACACGGGCCGTTCGAAGATCGTGAAGTTTGCCGGATGCTATCACGGTCACGCCGATGCATTCTTGATCGCCGCGGGCTCTGGCGCGCTAACCGCCGGCGTGCCGAACTCCCCGGGGGTCACCGAGGGAGTTGCACACGATACGATCGTGTTACCGTTCAACGACGTCGCTGCAGTGGAAGAGGCCTTCGCACGCGATCTCGAGGCGATCGCTGCACTGATCGTGGAGCCCTATCCCGGAAATATGGGGCTGATCTTGCCGAAGCCGGGCTACCTTCGCGCGCTTCGCGAGATCTGCACGCGCCATGGCGCGCTCTTGATCTTCGACGAGGTGATGAGCGGCTTTCGCGTGGCGCGCGGCGGGGCGCAGGCCCGCGAGAGCGTCGCCCCCGATTTGACGACGCTGGGCAAGGTCATCGGCGGCGGACTTCCCGTTGGAGCCTTCGGTGGGAAGCGCGAGATCATGGCCCAGCTTGCCCCCGATGGACCCGTCTATCAGGCCGGCACGCTCTCCGGCAATCCGGTGGCCATGGCGGCGGGCGCGGCAACGCTCGGGATCATCGCAGCGGACCCGGCACTGTACGATCGCCTCGAAAGGCTGGGCCGCCGGTTGACCGATGGAGTGAAGGCGAGCTTGGATCGCCGCGGCGTTCCGAGTTTCGCAACCTGCGCGGGTTCGATGTTCTCCGTCTTCTTTACGGAAGGCGACGTGAACGATCTGCTCGGCGCGCAGAAGACCGACCGCGAGCTCTTTGCGAAGTACTTCGGCGCGATGGTCGACCGCGGCGTGTACTTTGCTCCGTCGCCCTTCGAATCGAACTTTCTCTCCACCGCGCACGGCGACGCCGACGTCGACCGGACGCTGGCGGCGTCGGAGGCAGCCTTGGAAGAGCTGTTTGCCAGAGCGTCATAGGGAGATGCGAGTGAAGCACTTGTCGAGCGGCGCGCTCTCCCCGTAGGATTACCTCATGCCGCTGACCTGTATCGGCCTTTCGCATCACACGGCCCCGGTCGAGGTCCGCGAGCGGCACGCTTTCCCGGCCTCGCGAATGGCCGAGGCGCTGGTCGCCCTGCGCGACTATCAGGCGGTCTCCGAAGCGGTGATGCTGCAAACCTGCGGACGCTTGGAGATCTACGCCGAGCTCGACGGCTACGAGAGCGGCGTCGCGCAGATCAAATCGTTTCTGACGAACTTTCGCCATGGCACGACCGGCTACGATCTCGAATCGTACCTTTATACGCGGCTCGGTCATCAAGCCGTCGAGCATCTCTTTCGGGTCTGCACCGGCCTCGACTCGATGCTCATCGGCGAGGCGGAGATTCTCGGACAGGTAAAAGAAGCGTACGTCGCGGCGACGCAAGCCGGATCGCTAGGAAGAACGCTACACCGTCTCTTCCGCGAGGCAATCGCCGCCGGAAAACTCGCCCGCGCGAGAACGCGCATCGGCGGTGAATCGGTCTCGATCGCGACGGCGGCGGTCGAAGCTGCGCGCGTGCACCTCGGAACGTTGGAGCATAAATCGGTTCTCGTACTCGGCGCTGGGAAGATGGGCCGCGCGGCCGTCAAGCGTCTGCGCCAAGAGGGCGCCGCCCGAGTCATCGTTACCAATCGAACGTTGTCGCGCTCGCACGAGCTAATCGAAGAGGCCGGCTTCGGCGAAGCCATCGAGCTGCCGGAGCTTTCAGAGGCGCTCGAAGTAGCCGACGTCGTCGTTGCGTCGACCGGCGCCTCGCATTTCATCCTCGATAAAGCGCGCGTCGCGGCGGCGATGGCGTCGCGTCCGAAGCGGCACCTCTTTATCGTCGACATCGCCGTGCCGCGCGACGTCGATCCGGCGGTCGCCGGCGTTGACAACGTTGCACTCGTCGACGTCGATGGCCTCAAATCGGTGGTGAACGAACGCCTGGATCTCCGGCGAGAGGCGGTGCCTGCCGTCGAGCGCATCATCAGTGAGCACGTCGAGCGCTTCGAGAACTGGTACCGGTCGCGCGCAACGCTTCCGGTGATTTCGCGGCTGACGCAGAAGGCGGAGACGATTCGCGCGCGGGAGGTCGAACGGCTCTTTGCACGTTGTCCGGATTTGAGCGAACGCGAACGGATGCTCGTGATCGGCATGAGCATGACGATCGTCTCGAAACTGCTGCACTCCGTAATTTTGAAGATTCGTAACAAGGCGACGGTGGACCACGCCGAAGCGCTCTCCGACGCGCGCGTCCTCAACGAGCTGTTCGAGCTCGATATTGCGGGCGAGATCGCCGACTCGATGGCGCACGCCATGCCCGACGGGGGCTAGTGTCCCGTACCGGGATTAACGTGCCGGGTTGCGTGTTCTTAGTCGGCGCAGGCCCGGGCGATCCGGGCCTGCTGACTTTGCGGGCCGCGAAGGTTCTCGAGAACGCCGAACTCCTGCTCTACGATGCGCTCGCCGAGGAGGCGATCGTTGCCCTCGCACCGGACTCGTGCGAGCGAATATTCGTCGGTAAACGGGCGGGCGACCACGCGATGCCGCAAGCCGAGATCGAGCGGTTGATGATTGCCAAAGCGCTAGAAGGCCGCAACGTCGTCCGGCTCAAGGGCGGCGATCCGTTCGTCTTCGGACGCGGCGGCGAAGAGGCGCAGGCGCTCGCCGCGGCGGGCATTCCGTTCGAGATCGTTCCCGGAGTGAGTTCCGCCTACGCCGCGCCGGCCTATGCCGGAATTCCGGTAACCCACCGCGAGTACGCCGCCGCATTCACCGTCGCTACCGGACACGAAGATCCGGCGAAGCCGGCCTCAACCTTGGACTGGGCAAAGCTTGCCGATCCGCACCGTACGCTCGTGCTCTTAATGGCCACCGCGAATCTGCGCGAGATCGCAAACGCCTTGATGGGCAATGGGCTTGCGGCGCAGACACCGGTTGCCGTCGTGCAGGACGGAACGCGCCCGAGTCAGCGCACCATAACGGGCCGGCTCGATTCGATCGCCGACGACGTCGCGAAGGCCGGCGTCGGCGCCCCCGCCGTCGTCGTCGTCGGTCCCGTTGCCGCGTTGCGCGAGCAACTGCGTTGGTTCGACC
>JBAPZS010000366.1:0-5238 GCA_049285355.1 Candidatus Cybelea sp.
GGGAGCTGAATCGCTCCGCCGCAGCCCGCAAGCGTCGCAGCGGTTACGCAAACGCTGAGGGCGTAGTGTCTAGGTGAGATTGTCTTCATACAGGTGCTCCTCTTACAATGGCGCGGGATGCATTTGACGGTGCTGACACGCACGCGGATATGCCCTTAGCGTGATCCGCACTCTCCGTTGCGGTATCCCCAACAGATGAGGGCCGATCCGTTGCCGCTATTCACGCCCTTTTTCGAAGACACGTTGGTCGCGGCCGGCTCCGCGTAACCCGACCCGCCGCCACCGGCGCCGCCGTCACCGCCACCGCCACCACCGTAGTAGCCACCGCCACCGCCACTGCTCATATATTGACGCTGCCGTGACCCGACTACGAGGCAGAAGCTGACACCGACGCCGCCGATGCCCAGCGAGCCGCCGTTACTTCCTGCTCCCCCCGTGCCTCCTGAGGACTGTGTGCCGCCGCCACCGGCGACTGGAGAACCTGCCCCAGGGGTGCAGTAAGGAATTCCTCCGCTGCCGCCGTCGGGCAGGCCGCCGCCCTTTCCAGCGGTGCCTGGATCGAAGGGGTCGGGGTCCTGGCCCGCGCCACCGCCCGCGACCAAAACGCGGTCCGCCAGCGTGCTACCCCCTGGCGTACATCAGTTGCGCCGCCACCACCAGCACCATAGTACCTCGTCTTGTTGTGCCGGTGCCCCATTATATCTAATGCGCCCGCGGCACCGCCGTTGACACCACCTTTTAAGTTGTGGCCGGCCCCACCGACCGTAACGATCAGCGTCTCGCCCGGCGTGACCGGGATGGTTGCACTGACCCTACCACCGTCTCCACCATATTCGCCAGACGCCCCCTTAGCGTCTATGTAGACCGTCGTCGCACATTTTGGCACCCTGAAGTGCTGTGCGTGGTGGATATATTGGAAGCTTCGCTGACCCTGGCACGACGCGTCGTGCACGGCAGCCACTGAAGAAACGCTTTGCGCCCGAGTGCTTTGGCTCATGCCGGGTTGATACGAGGGCGATATCGCGCCGCCGCAGCCCACCAGTATAGTGGCGGCAGCGCAAACGCTTAGAGCGTAACGGCCGCGTGAGATCGTTTTCATACTAAAGCGCTCCTTTGCAAAGCAGGGCCGAAAGCACAAAGAGAAATCCTAGATCACATTCCGTCGAATATCTCGCGGAAATCCGCATCCGGCCCCAAAAACTGCCCGAGCGACTCAATCTTTACGTTCCCCGAATACCCAGTCGTCGTCGTGTACTGGTAGACACCGGGGAGGGGGATAAACATGCCTCCGGTTCCGTTGACTTCTATCGTTCCATCAATTTTAGAGGAGCCTGACCTGATAATGAAGTGCTCCTGGAAAGTCCACCACGTTTTCAGGGAGAACTTAGACCATGTCGATTGGCAATGGGCGAAAAACGTCCCGGGATATGGCCCTACCGCCCTACCGCGTGCGTGAAAGTGGCAGCCCCAGGAAGTGCCGTCTCCGCCGCACTCGCCCTTCACCCCTCGAGCCCTAAGGCGTTCAGCATTGACGCTACCGAAGTCTGGGTGGTTAGAAGCGTTGCCCAGCGGCGTCGGCACCCCAGGATTTGGGAATTGCGTTGCCCCGCCGCAGCCCGCCAGTACCGTAGCGGCAGCGCAGATGCTTAACGCGTAACGCCCACGTGAGACTGTCTTCATACCAAATGCTCCTTTGCAGGCACGCAAGAGTGCTTGGCTTTGAACCGCTTCAAGGTTCGGGCTGCAGCCCGTCGTGCGTTCCGCGGAACTGCATTTCAATAGCACCTCTCCACGCCTGGCCGCCCAAAAGGGCGGCTGCGGCCTGGTGCAGTAACGCTAGCATCCCCGGCCTTACATTTGCCTTACTGGGGAACGGGACGACCGGATCGGTCGCAAAGCGGGAGAAGGGCATTGATCCACCGGACAGCGCAGCGTTTTCTACCGCGTTCGACGCTCGTCGATAGGTTGATACAGCGCTCATCCCGTTGCGTCGCGATAACAGCGCCGGCCGGATACGGAAAGACGGTCGTCGCAAGCCAAGTCGCCGCGCGATTTTCCAGTAGGGCTGTATGCGATTGCGGCGAGGTCGTAAACTTGTCGCAATTCGCTCTGGCTGTCGTTGCGGCGCTGAGTGCGCACCAGCCTACCCAATCCAACTCATGGGCCGCCGAGCAGCTTGCCGCCATAGGCCACCCTGAAGATCTCGAGCTCCTTGCGATTCGGGCCTGGTCGTCAACGGGTCCGCCGAACATCGTGACGTTCGACAACGCCGAAGCGCTTTGCGAGGTGCCCGGGGCGGGAGGGCTTATCCGAAGACTGCTCGACGCGCACGATCGAAAGGTATTGATCTGCGCGAGACGTTCCGTTGACGTACCGCTCGGCCACGGCTTGGGTCCCGAAGACTTTACCGTCGCTGGAATCTCCGACTTGGCCTTCAATCGGGGCGAGGTTCGCGCCGTTGCCGGACCAGCTTCGGAAAACGACATCCAGCGTCTGGTCGCGCTCACCGAGGGCTGGCCGGTCGTCGTCGCCCTGATCGCGCGCATGCGCAGGTCGGCCGAGCTTAAAGTCGTGCTCGACGAACTTGAGCGCCGCCCGACGAAAGAATTGCACCAGTACCTTCTGAGCCAGGTTTTGAGCGGGCTGCCTTCTCGCGCCATTGAGACGCTCGTCGCGGCGGCAGTTATACCGCAGCCTACGATCGATGAAATCCGAATGGCCGTCGGTCCTCACGCGAGCGACGACCTCGAGGTGCTCACTTCCAGATTAACGGTCACACTGACGGACTCGGAGGTCCACGTCCATCCGGAGCTGACACGTCTGTTACGCGAGCGCTATCCCGAACGCGCACGCGCGACCCTTCGCAAGACCGCCAAGATGCTCGAAAAGGCCGGCGCCCGAGCGCGATCCGCCCAAATCCATCTCATTCTCGGCGATCAGCGCGCCGCGGCGAGCGCCTTGCAGGACATCGGCGCCTATCTCATCTCGACTCCAACTTTGGCGGAATCGACGGTGCTTGCGTCGCTGGATGAGCGCGTGCTGAACGCCTTTCCACGCTTGTGGTGCGCCTCAATCGTACATCGCGGTTACACGATGACATCCGACGAATGGTTGCGGACCGCGCTAGGAATGTGGAACGAACTCGATGGGTCGGAAGATCCCGTCACTCGGGCTTCGGTCGCCGGCGCCGTCGTCAACGGCTATATGAATCCCGGCCGGCTCGCAGAAGGGCGCGAGTTTCTCGACCGTTTCGCCGAAAGTCTAAGACCCGACGACCTCAACGGCTGGGGCGTAGTCACAATGTTCGGTGCAGCGCTCGACTCGTTCGTAGGAAAGTCCGGCACGATTGAAGCGGCGACGCAAAAGCTCGCCCCTCTCCTAACGGCTTCCCCAGTCTCTCATTCGATGTACCTCTACGACGTTATCGCACCCCTTCAACGCCTCCAGGGCCGGCGTGATTTGGAGCGTGAGTCGCTGCAACGAGCGGTCGATCTCGGTCTTGGCAGCGATATGTCCATTCACGCGATCGTGCTCGTGGAGGCCGTCTTCGCAGCCTGGTTTGCCGGAGAGGACGATCTGTCTGCGACGTATCTCGCGCAATTGGAGGATCGCGTTGTGCCGGGGATCGCGCGCGGCATGCGATTTTTCATCGCGAGCGCCCACGGCCGCGCCCATCCGTATGGCTTCGAAATCGTCAAGGCGCGCACCGAGGGCCTTCGTATGGCCGCCTCACTCGCTGCACATCGCGCCGATTGCATCGCCTTGGTCCGCAGCGCGATTGACGTGGCCGATCAGAGTTCCCGCCCCTTCTACCAAATAATTACGCGCCTCGCATTGGCAACGTTGCAGGTCCCCGAATCCTCGACGGCCTGGAACGAAGCGGAGCGGCTCGCAACTTCGATCGACCCCGAGGCACCTGCGCAAGCGCTGAAAACGCTGCGCGCCAGGGAAAGAGGAACGATGTTTGATTCGTTCGTGGCACGCTTTGAGAGGTTCGTTGAAGACGATGTCTTCCGCCTTAGCGTTCTCGATCAAACGCTGATCATCCATGGAAAGACGGTCGACGTTAGGGATCACGAGTTCAGGCTTCTGGCTGCTTTGGCGCACGAGCCGCGATGGTTTACCGCCGCAGAGCTGGCAGCCGACGTTTTCGGTGACCTCGAAGGCGAAGTCGGGCACAACCGCGTCTACGTTTATTTCCACCGTTTGCGCAAAACATTTGGATCCGACTGCGTCGTCGAGACATCGCGTCTAGGCTATCGACTCGGCCCGATGGTTGGCGTCGACGTAAGAGAGTGGTCGCAGCTTTATCGACGTCTGATCGCGAAGTCATGGGGATCGCTGCATCCCGCGGAACGCCGGCGTCTCGCAGAACTGGCCATGACATCGACCAACGACGGGAGAAACCGGCGGCTACCGGAGACCATGGAGCACTCGCTTCGGTCGTTGCGACAGTCAACCAGAGTGGCCGTAGCAGCGGCGCTGCTCGAAGATGGCGACGCAGCGACCGCCCTCTCGATCTCCGAAATCATGATGCAGGAGGAGCCGGAGGGCGAGTCGGGACATGAAATCGCGATCAGGGCCCACGTTCGCCGGGGTGACCGCGCCGCGGCGCTCGCGCAATGGGACCACTACCGATCGATCGTTCGCTATGACTTTCAGGTCGAGCCAAGCGACGAGCTGCGCCGTCTAATCGATTAACGAGCGCCTCGCGCTTTCTCCGTACGACCGTGATGATGAGTTAGTTGACACTTACGAAGGCGTATGCTTAAATAGGCGGCATGGAACATGCCGTCGTTTCGCATCAAGCGTGGGTCGAGGCCCGCAAGCAGCTGCTCGCCGCAGAGAAGGCATTTACGCGCGAGCGCGATCGGATGTCGCAAGTGCGCCGGGACCTTCCGTGGGAAGAGGTCACGACCGCCTACCTCTTCGATGGCGAGCAGGGGCCGAAGTCGCTCGCGGAGCTTTTTGAGGGACGCAGTCAGCTCGTCGTCTACCATTTTATGTATGCGCCCGACTGGGACGCGGGGTGTAAGTCGTGCTCGTTTTGGGCGGATAACTTCAATCCGGCCCCCGTGCACCTGAATCATCGCGACGTCACGATGGTCGCGATCTCGCGTGCACCGTACGAGACGCTGGCCGCCTACCAAAAGCGGATGGGCTGGAGCTTTCGGTGGTACTCTTCGGGCCGCAACACGTTTAACTACGATTACGGCGTCTCATTCGACGATGCGACGC